>JJNX02000053.1 GCA_000681355.2 Peptococcaceae bacterium SCADC1_2_3 | reverse complement strand
AGTCTGGTGGCAGCAGCCTAAAAATTATCCACATGGAGATAACTTTCCCGATAAAATATCCTCAGTCCTAAACTGTGGAAAATAGGATAAGTATACTCATTATTATGGTAAAATGAGGAAAATAATTTAATCAATAGAGAAATATGTCATTATTTAATGTAGCGCAGTTTCAATTTACCCATTGAGAATGCTTGACCAATGACTAAAAAGCCAAAAAAGTTTACAAAGCAAAAAGCTTAAAAAGCAAAAACATTGACACAAATATAAGCTAATGCTATGCTCAAGTCAAAGATAAAGTAAATTAACAAAACAAAGAAAAAAGGTAAAGGCAGAATACTTTTTGGTAATAATAGGGATGTGAAATTTAATGGATTTATCTTCCCACTTAAACAAAGCCCAAATTGAGGCGGTTATAAATACCGAAGGACCTTTGCTGGTTTTGGCCGGAGCGGGAAGCGGCAAGACGCGGGTCCTAACTTACCGGGTGGCCTATTTGCTTAAAGAAAAAAGGGTCTCCCCTTATAATATTTTGGCCATCACTTTTACCAATAAGGCGGCGCAAGAAATGAAGGAAAGGGTAGCCGAAATGGTCCCCGAAGCAATTGCTGATTTATGGATTTGTACCTTTCATGCGGCCTGCATGCGCATGCTAAGAAGACAGGCCCGCTTTTTTGGCTACCAGGAAAACTTTGTTATTTATGACGAACAGGACAGCCGCACGTTAATTAAAAATTGCTTAAAAGAATTGGACTTAGATGAAAAAATGTATCCTCCTCCGGCAGTACAGGCGATTATTTCGCGGGCTAAAAATGACTTGCTCGATCACGAAGATTTTGAAGCACAAGCAAGGGGAATTTTTTACCAAAAAGTGGCCGCAGTATATAAGTTATACCAGGAAAAAATCCACCAAAACAACGCCTTAGATTTTGACGATTTACTGTTCCAAACGGTCTTGCTGTTTCAAGAAAATGAGTCTGTTTTAAATTATTACCAAAACAAATTTCGCTATATTCTGGTGGATGAATATCAAGATACCAACAACGCCCAGTACTTGCTGGTAAAACTTTTAGCGCAAAACCACCGCAATATTTTTGCTGTTGGAGACCCTGATCAGAGCATTTACTGCTGGCGGGGAGCTAATATTAAAAATATCCTGGATTTTGAAAAAGATTATCCTGAAGCCCGCCTGATTAAGCTGGAACAAAATTACCGTTCCACGCAGAGCATATTAGAAGCGGCCAACTACTTGATTGTTCACAACTATGGCCGCAAGGAAAAAAAGCTGTGGTCAGCCGCGGAAAAAGGAGTCCCGGTTATCTTACATCCTGCTTTAAATGAACATCAAGAGGCAAAATTCTTAGCCGGGCAAATTATTGATTTACGCGCTGCTTTGGGTTTAAACTTCCGTGATTTTGCTATTCTTTACCGCACGCACGCCATGAGCCGCGTGGTGGAAGAAATTATGTTATCTTACACTATTCCTTATACTATTGTGGGCGGGTTAAAGTTTTACGCCCGGAAAGAAATTAAGGACATCGTGGCCTACTTGCGGCTGCTGGCCAACCCTAACGACGTGGTGAGTCTGGCTCGCGTTATTAACGTCCCTAAAAGAAGAATTGGGAAAGCTTCCTTTAATAAGATACTCGCTTTTGCCCAGGAAAATAATCTTCCTGTTTTAAAGGCCCTTGACCGGGCAAAAGAAGCCCCCGGTTTAACTGGGCGGGCTCAAAACGCTTGTGAAAAACTGGCCGCTCTTTTTCAAGGGTTGAATGAACAAAAAGATTCCTTAAGTATTACCGAACTAACCAGGAAAATTTTAACCCACACCGGTTACCAGGCCGAACTGGCGGCCGAAAACACGGTTGAAGCCCAGACGCGCTTAGAAAACCTGGCCGAATTTTTATCGGTAACCAATGAATTTGATCTAAAAACCCAAAGCCCCACTTTAACTGATTTTTTAGCTGAAGTTAGCTTGTTTTCCGACCTTGACCAACTGGAAAACAAGGCTGACCAGGTGGTTTTAATGTCCTTGCACGGGGCTAAAGGTTTAGAATTCCCGGTAATTTTTCTCATTGGAATGGAAGAAGGAATTTTTCCGCACGCCCGTTCTTTAGACGAACGTATTGAACTGGAGGAAGAACGACGCTTGTGCTATGTAGGCATTACCAGGGCCAAAAAACGAGTTTACCTTACTTTTTGCCAGCAACGCACTTTATATGGAAATACCCGTTGGAATATGCCATCCCGTTTCTTAAAAGAAATTCCTCCTGAGTTATTAATCAACAGTGAGGCCATAACCTTAAAAAGAAAAAGGATGTCGTCTTAACTTTGGAAGAAACTACAACCCGCTTTTTAGTGGTGGCAGGCTTAACGGCAATTATTCACCTGATAAACACCTTAATATATTCAGTACGCCTGGCAGGGGTAAAAACACAACGGGTGGCTACGGCAATTTCCTTGTTTCAGGTAGTTTTTCTAGTTGCCAGCACTGCCAATTTGATTCAAGCCCCTTTAATGTCCTCCATTGTAGAGCACGCCATTAATGCGGGTCTTAAGCATTTAAATACGCCTGATTTTTTAACCAGTCCTTTTTACCAGGAACAACTGGCCCACTTAAGACAGCAAATCCGGATGGTTATTTTGGCCGGCACGGTGGGAACATTGCTGGGGGCGTTGTGTATACCCTTTTTTGTGAATTTTTTTTCCCGGGCCATTTTAATGTTGGAAGATGTGGGTTCCGTACCTAAAATGTTTTTTAAAATGGTATTATCGCCCTTTAAAATGGTTAAGCTGGTAAAAAAGTCAGAGTTTTCTTCGGTTAATAGTTTCTGGGCAGTTTTAAGGGGGCCTTTAAGGATTCCCCGGTATTTTTTATTAGCCAATATTTTAATTACGGGTATTTGGACCATAGGGGTATTATCGGCTTTATACGCGGGGGCTTTGCTTCCCCAGTTCCGTTCTACCGCCACCCTTACCTCAGGAATTGTTAACGGCGTGGCCGCCATATTGGCCGCTACCGTGGTGGACCCCACCGCGGCCATGATTACCGACCAGGCCGTAAGGGGAGCAAGGGAGGAAGCGGACGTAAGGCAAATGGCTATTTATCTGGCCTTAACCAGGTTTGCAGGTACTCTTTTGGCCCAGTTCTTTTTTCTCCCCGCGGCCTCTATCATCCGTTGGGTGGCGGAATTAATAACTTAAGGTGAGGAAAAGTGACCTTAAAAGAAGTGCAAGAAAAATTAGGAAGATTACGGGCGGAAATTTCCTACCACGATTACCGTTATTATGTCCTGGATAACCCGGTTATTTCTGACGCTCAATACGATTCTTTAATGCAAGAACTCGTCAAGCTGGAAAAGCAGTATCCGGAGTTAATTACCCCTGATTCTCCGAGTATGAGGGTAAGCGGTCAACCGCGGGAAGGCTTTACTACGTTAAGCCACCGCCTTCCTATGTTAAGCCTGGCCAACGCCCTGAGTGAGGGGGAACTGTTGGATTTTGACCGCCGGGTAAGGACAAGTTTATTAAATGAAAAGGTAGAATATGTGGTAGAATTAAAAGTTGATGGTTTAGCTGTTTCCCTTTGGTACGAAGATGGGATTTTGGAACGCGGGGCCACCCGGGGCGATGGGTTTACCGGGGAAGATATTACGCCGAACTTAAAAACAATCCGGTCCATTCCCTTGCGTTTACAAAAATCAGTTCCTTTTTTGGAAGTGCGGGGAGAAGCTTATATGACTAAAGAAACTTTTCTTAAGCAAAATCTTGATCGAGCGGAAGCCGGAGAGTCGGCCTTTGCCAATCCCCGTAATGCGGCGGCCGGCTCTTTAAGGCAACTGGACCCGGCCATCACGGCTTCCCGCAAATTAAACATTTTTATTTACGGTTTAGGTGACTATAAAGGGATAGACTTTGCCACCCACGCCCAAAGTTTAAATTTTCTAAAAGAAGCAGGTTTTCCGGTAAGTAAAGATTTTCGTCTTTTCAATGATATAGAGGAGGTAATGGAACACTGCCGTTGGTGGGAAAAGCAGCGGTTTAACTTACCGTACACTATTGATGGTCTGGTGGTAAAAGTAAATTCGTTGGTTCAACAAAAGCGTCTGGGAGCTACCTTAAAAAGTCCCCGTTGGGCAATTGCCTACAAATTTCCGGCGGAACAGTCCCAAACGAAAATAAAAGATATAATAATTAAGGTTGGGCGCACCGGTGTGCTTACCCCAACGGCCGTTTTAGAACCGGTACACCTAGCCGGAACAACCGTAACCAGGGCAACTTTACACAACGAAGATATGATTAAAGAAAAAGATATTCGGATAGAAGATAGGGTCTTAGTTCACAAAGCCGGTGAAATAATTCCTGAAGTGCTGGAGGTCTTAAAGACTGAGCGCCGCGGGACAGAAGAACCTTTTGTAATGCCGGCAAAGTGTCCTGTCTGCCAGGCCAAGGTAATTCGCCTGGCGGGAGAGGCGGCAAGGCGTTGCACCAACCTGACCTGTCCGGCCCGCCAGCGGGAAGGCTTAATTCATTTTGTTTCTAGAGGGGCTATGGATATAGCCGGTTTAGGTCAGGCTACTATTGATAACTTGCTTAAGATCAAATTGATTAGTGACGTGGCGGATTTGTACTATTTAAAATTTGACGATTTAGTTAGTCTGGAAAGAATGGGTCCTAAATCAGCCCAAAACTTACTGGCGGCCATTGAAAAAAGCAAGTCCAACCCCCTTAAACGCTTAGTCTTTGCTTTAGGGATTATCCACGTGGGTGAACGGGCGTCCGGAATTCTGGCGGAACGTTTTGGTTCTATGGAATGCTTAATGAAGGCTTCCTTTGAAGAGTTGGTAACTATTCCTGAAATTGGCCCAAAAATTGCGTCCAGCATCACGGCCTTTTTTGACCTGGAGCAAAACCGCCGGTTAATAGCCAAGTTAGCCCGGAGCGGGGTAAAAATGGGAGAAGAGCCAACGGAAAAAGAAGAGGAAGTTAAACCTTTACTTAATAAAACATTTGTGGTTACCGGAACTTTAAAAAATTTCACCCGCGACCAGGTTCAGGAAATTATCCATAAGTTAGGAGGAAGAGTAACCTCCGGCGTAAGTAAAAATATAGACTATATTTTAGTAGGGGAAGAACCGGGAAGTAAATACACCAAGGCCCTAACCTTAGGAATTCCTGTTTTACGGGAAGATGAATTTTTAAATTTAATTAAAATCTAAAATTTCCAATCTTCACTTTACAGTTAAAAAGGGGGTCCGTAACGTAAAAATGGATATAATGACCGAGAAAGAAGCCCAAAAACAAGTAATTACCACCTCACAAGTTGAGCACGTAGCCTTATTAGCCCGCTTGGAGTTAAAGGAAGCAAAAAAAGATATTTATGTAAACCAGTTAAATGATATTTTAGCTTATATGCAAATGCTAAATGAACTGGATACAGAAAATGTAACCCCAACCGCTCATGTTTTACCTTTATGCAATGTTTTTCGTCAGGATGAAGTGGGTCAGCATATACCGGTGGAAAAAGTGTTGGCCAACGCTCCGGAAAAAGAGGAGCAGTTTTTCAAGGTTCCCCGGATAGTTTAAAAGAGAAAACAGGAGGGAAAAATACTTGGAATTGTATTATTACCCAGCCTACCAACTTCACCAAAGGCTAGTAAAAAAAGAAATTAAGGCGGAAGAAATTTGCCGGTCCGTTTTTAATCGCGTAAGCCAGGTGGAAGATAAAATTAAAGCTTTTATTACGCTAACTTACGAACAGGCCCTGGCTCAGGCCAAAAAGGTAGATGAAAAAATAGCACGTCACGAAAAAATTTCTCCTTTAGCCGGGATACCAGTGGCTATAAAAGACAATATTTGTACCGAAGGTTTAAAGACCACTTGCGCCTCACGCATACTGGAAAATTTTATTCCTCCTTACAACGCCACGGTAATAAATCTATTAAATCAGGTTGACGCCATAATAATCGGCAAAACCAATCTGGATGAGTTTGCCATGGGTTCATCTACAGAAAACTCGGCCTTTTTTACCACCGCTAATCCCTGGGACCTGGAAAGAGTACCGGGCGGCTCCAGCGGAGGTTCGGCGGCGGCCGTAGCCGCAGGTGAGACTATTTTGGCTTTAGGCTCTGATACCGGGGGTTCTATTCGCCAGCCCGCGGCTTTTTGCGGGGTGTTAGGATTAAAACCCACCTATGGTCTGGTCTCTCGTTTTGGTCTGGTTGCCTTTGCTTCTTCATTAGACCAAATTGGTCCCTTTGCCCGCAACGCTACGGATTTGGCCTGGCTGCTTAACGTTATTAGTGGTCATGACCCTCTTGATTCCACCTCACGACCCGAAGCACCCCCTGATTATACTGACTTTTTAGTCAACAACGTCCGGGGCTTACGAGTAGGCGTTCCTAGAGAATATATGATTGAAGGCATTGATGTCCAGGTAAAACAAGTAATTAATCAGGCATTGGCCAAATTAACTGCCCTGGGGGCCGTAGTGGAAGAAGTTAGCCTGCTGCATAGTAAGTACGCTCTGCCTACTTATTACCTTATTGCTCCTGCTGAAGCCAGTTCTAACCTGGCCCGTTACGACGGGGTGCGTTATGGTTTCAGGGCTGATAATGCCGTAGATATGATTGACATGTTTAAAAAAACACGCAGCCAGGGTTTTGGCGAGGAAGTAAAAAGGCGGATTATGCTGGGTACTTATGCTTTGTCCGCCGGCTATTACGATGCTTATTATTTAAAAGCCTTAAAAGTACGAACTTTAATTAAACAAGATTTTGAAAAAGCCTTTAGCACTTTTGATGTGCTTGTTTCCCCGGTTACGCCTACCCCGGCCTTTAAGATAGGGGAAAAAACCGGCGATCCTTTACAAATGTACATGTCCGATATTTGTACCCTGGCCATAAATTTAGCCGGCATACCGGGTCTGTCCATTCCGGCCGGATTTGTTAATGGTTTACCGGTGGGAATGCAGTTGTTAGGAAAACCTTTTAGCGAAGGTACTTTGCTACAGGTTGCCTATACCTTTGAGCAAAACACCGGCTTTCACCTAAAAAAGCCTGCGCTAAAGGTCGTCAGTGGTCAGGAAGCAGGACAAGCATCCTCGCTTGTCCCGGAAGACCAATAAAAGGAGGGAAAATGGTGCCCGAATACGAAACAGTAATTGGTTTAGAAGTCCATGTGGAACTAAAAACTAACTCTAAAATATTCTGTAACTCTACTACCGCTTTTGGCGGAGAGCCAAACACACATGTTTGCCCTGTATGCTTGGGGTTACCCGGTGTATTACCGGTAATTAATAAAAAAGCATTGGAATACACTATTCGTACGGCTTTGGCCTTAAACTGTGAAATTGCCGGCTTTTCTAAGTTTGACCGGAAAAATTATTATTATCCCGACATGCCTAAAAATTATCAAATTTCCCAATATGATTTACCTATTGCCCCAAAGGGGCATTTAAATATTGAATTAGATGGTAATATCAGGCGCATAGGAATTACCCGGGTGCACCTGGAAGAAGACACCGGCAAACTGGTTCACCCCGGTACAATTACCACTTCGCCCTATTCTTTGGTAGATTATAACCGGGCCGGGGTACCGTTAATGGAGATTGTCTCTGAACCTGACCTTCGTTCTCCGGAAGAAGCCAAAGCTTATTTAGAAAAATTAAAGGCAATTATTTTATATATCGGCGTTTCGGACTGTAAAATGGAAGAAGGTTCTCTGCGCTGCGACGCAAATGTATCCGTACGGGTGCAGGGTAAGGAAGAATATGGCACAAAAACAGAAATAAAAAATATGAACTCTTTTAAATCCCTGCAGCGGGCCTTAGCCTATGAAGTAGAACGGCAAATAGAAGTTTTGGGAAATAAGGGGCGGATTATTCAAGAAACGCGGGCCTGGGATGAAAGCAAGGGAATTACCCTGTCTATGCGCAGCAAAGAAGAAGCGCATGATTACCGTTATTTTCCTGAGCCCGATTTAGTTCCGCTGGTGATTGACCGGAAATGGGTGGAGGAAATTCGGGCTTCCTTGCCTGAGTTGCCCGATGAACGCAAAACGCGCTACCAGCGAGATTATGGCCTATCGGCTTATGACGCGGCCAGGCTTTCGGCTGAGTTTGAAATGGCTGATTTCTTTGAAGCGTGCGTCAAGAGCTATCCGCAGCCGAAAATAGTAAGCAACTGGATTAATGGCGATCTTTCCCGTCTTTTGAATCTACATAATATAAATATCGTCGCTTGCCCGCTCACTCCGCAGCAATTGGGCGCTCTACTTAAATTAATCGAAAAAGGAACTATTAGTGGTAAAATTGCCAAAACTGTTTTTGAAGAAATGTTTAATAAAGGAAAAGATCCTGAGCAAATCATCCAAGAAAAAGGCCTGGTTCAGATTAGCGATGAAGATGCCCTGGTTAAAATAGTTGACGAAATTATTACCCAAAATCAAAAGGTCGTGGCTGATTACCGCGCCGGTAAGGACCGGGCTTTAGCTTTTTTGGTGGGCCAGGTAATGAAAGCCACCCGGGGCAAAGCCAATCCGGAACTGGTTAACCGTTTATTAAAAGAAAAAATGCAGTAGTGCAAGTAGGGACCGTCCTTACTTGCGTGTATACTGTATAAATTTTTTATATGGTTTTCAGTTAGTTAATTTCATGATATTATTTATCATATACATTAGGTTAACAATGGGAAGGATGAATTAACTTATAATGGAAAGTAGAAAAATTAAGATTGTAGACACTACCCTGCGTGATGGGGAACAAACAGCCGGGGTGGTGTTTGCCAACCGGGAAAAAATCCGCATTGCAAACTTTCTAGACGAACTAGGGGTTGATCAAATTGAAGCTGGTGTCCCCATAATGGGTGGTGATGAAGAAGAAGCCATTAGGGCAATTTGCAAGGCCGGTTTAAAGGCCAGTATTATGGGTTGGAATAGACCGGTAATTAAAGACATTGAAGCATCTTTAGCCTGTGGGGTTGACGCCGTAGCCATTTCTATTTCTACTTCCGACCTTCATATTGTACACAAACTTCAATCCACCAGGGAAGAAGTACTGAAAAAAATGGTAAAAGCTATTGAATTTGCGAAAAAAGAAGGGATGTATGTTTCGGCTAATGCCGAAGATGCTTCCCGCAGCGATATGGATTTTTTAATTCAATTTACCCGGGCCGCTAAGGAGGCAGGGGCCGACCGTTTACGTTACTGCGATACGGTAGGCATTTTAGACCCTTTTGCTACTTACGAAAATATTAAAACCATTTTAGATAAAGTAAATATTGACGTTGAAATGCACACCCACAATGACTTTGGTATGGCTACCGCTAATGCTATTGCCGGCGTAAAAGCAGGAGCTAACTATGTTGGGGTTACGGTAATTGGTTTAGGCGAAAGGGCAGGTAATGCCGCTTTAGAAGAGGTGGTGATGGCCTTAAAGCATATTTGTGGGATTGATTTATGTTTTAAAACCGAGCTTTTCCGGGAAGTAGCCGAGTATGTTTCCCGTGCTTCCGGCCGGGAACTCCCCACCTGGAAAGCTATTGTTGGTTCAAATATGTTTGCCCACGAATCAGGTATTCACGCTGACGGGGCTTTAAAAAACCCCCGTACTTACGAACCTTTCCGTCCTGAAGAAGTCGGTTTAGATCGCCAAATTGTTATTGGCAAACATTCCGGTACAGCGGCCTTAAAAGCAAAATTTGCCGAATACGGTATTCATTTGGGTGAATACCAGGCTAAAGAAATGTTGGCTATCGTCCGCTCTCACTGCGTTTCTTTAAAACGAACCTTGTTTGATAAAGAATTAATGTACATTTACGACGATTATTTTGGAAAGTAGGGGTTTAATTGGGCCAAACCATTGCTGAAAAGATTCTCTCCCTACACAGTTCAAAGCAAGTTTACGCCAATGAGCTAACAGTAGCCCGGGTAGATTTATTTATGGGCCAGGACGGAACTTCTCCCCTGGCCATTCAAGCTTTTCAGGAAATGAGCGGGAAAAAAGTTTTTAATCCGGCTAAAGTACATCTGATCATTGATCATAGTGCCCCCAGTCCTATTGAAGGTGTGTCTGCTTTGCATAAGCTAATGCGGGATTTTTCGCGGGAAACGGGGATTCACCTGCACGATATTGGGGAAGGAGTTTGCCACCAACTAATCCCGGAAAGCGGACAAATTGGGCCAGGTTCTTTAGTTATTGGCGCTGATTCCCACACCTGCACTTACGGGGCTTTAAATGCTTTTTCCACCGGTGTAGGTTCAACGGATTTAGCCGCCGGGCTTATTTCCGGACAGATGTGGCTTAAAATCCCTGAAACAATTAAGTTTACTTGCCACGGCCAACTGCCTAAAGGGGTATACGCCAAAGACCTTATTCTAAAATTGATCGGTGAGGTAACGGCTGACGGGGCTACTTACATGGCCTGTGAGTACACAGGGGAAACGATAGCTGCTTTATCTATGGAAGCTCGCTTTACCATGGCTAATATGGCGGTAGAAATGGGTGCTAAAGCAGGGCTTATGGAAGCTGATGAAAAAACATACCGGTGGTTAAGCCAGTTTACCGGCCAAAAATTTACCCCGGTAAAAGCTGATCCGGACGCCGTTTACGCTAAAGAATTAACCTACGATACCGCACACCTGGTTCCCCAGGTGGCCAAGCCCCACCGGGTAGACAATGTTTGCCCGGTTGACGAGGCGGCCGGAACACCGGTAAACCAGGCCGTACTAGGTACCTGTACTAACGGACGTCTGGAAGATTTAAGAATTGCCGCCCAAATCTTGAGGCACAGAAAAGTACACCGTGATGTCCGGTTTATTGTTGCCCCAGCCTCCCGCCGGATTTTTTTGGCGGCCATGCAAGAAGGCGTCATCCAAGCCCTGGTAGAAAGCGGGGCCGCGGTGGTAACCCCTGGTTGTGGTCCTTGCGTGGGAACGCACAACGGTATCCCGGCCGACGGAGAAAACGTAATTTCCACCGCCAACCGTAACTTTAAGGGAAGAATGGGCAACAGCAAGGCTTTTATTTATTTAGCCTCTCCGGCCACCGTTGTTGCTTCAGCTTTAACCGGGGAGATTACTGACCCCCGGGCTTATATTTAAAAGAACAAAGGAAGGTAATACATGTTATTGCGAGGGAAAGCCCACATATTTGGAAATGATGTTAACACCGATTATATTATCTCAGGAAAATACAAGTTTAAAACCCTTGATATGAATGAACTGGCTAAACACGTTATGGAGGATTTAGACCCGGATTTCTACCAAAAAATTAACCCGGGCGATTTTATTGTCGCCGGAAGCAATTTTGGCTGCGGCTCTTCCCGGGAGCAGGCTCCTCTAGCTGTTAAATACGCTAATATCAGCGCCGTGCTGGCCCAATCTTTTGCCCGTCTTTTTTACCGCAACGCCATTAATACCGGGCTGCCGGCGGTGGAATGTGATACCGCAAATATTGCCACCGGAGACGAATTAGAGGTGGATTTGACCAAAGGGGAAATTACTAACCGCACTAAGGGGATTATTATTCCCGTTAAGCCACTACCGCCAGTTATGATAAAAATTTTAAACGACGGAGGGCTGGCAGCCCATTTTCGCAAACATGGCGGCTTTAATTTTTAGTTTTAAACTTTAGGGAGGAAAAAATGACTTATAACGTAACTTTAATTCCAGGAGATGGCATTGGTCCGGAAATATCCGCGGCCGCCAAAGAAATTATAGATGCTTCAGGGGTAAACATAAACTGGGAAGTGGTCTTGGCCGGGGAAGCAGTTATGGCTGAGCATAGAACCCCCCTTCCCGATTATGTTTTAGAGTCCATTAAGCGAAACCGGGTGGCTTTAAAGGGGCCAATCACCACCCCGGTAGGAGGCGGCTTTAGAAGCGTTAACGTTACTTTGCGCCAAAAATTAAATTTATACGCCAATGTTCGCCCGGCGCGAACATTACCGGGCATTAGCACTCGCTATGAAAAGGTAGATATAATTGTAGTCCGGGAAAATACGGAGGATTTATACGCCGGTATTGAACATAAGGTGGGTAAAAACGCCGCCGAGAGTATAAAGATTATCACCCGGGAAGCTTCCGAAAAAATTGTCCACTTTGCTTTTAACCTAGCCCGGCGTGAAAGCCGGAAAAAGGTTACGGCCGTACATAAAGCTAATATTATGAAGTTAACCGACGGCCTTTTTTTAGACTGCGCCCGTGAAGTAGCCAAAGATTATCCGGATATATCCTTTGACGAAATGATTGTTGACGCTCTGTGTATGAAATTAGTCCAGGCCCCGGAGACTTATGACGTGCTAGTATTGCCCAACCTTTACGGTGATATTGTTAGTGATTTATGCGCCGGACTGGTTGGAGGGTTGGGGGTGGCCCCCGGCGCTAACATAGGTGATGATGCAGCCGTGTTTGAACCTGTCCACGGAAGCGCGCCAAAACACGCGGGCAAAAACCGGGTTAACCCGTTAGCCATTATTTTATCCGGTATAATGATGCTTGAACATTTAAACGAAAAAAAAGCAGCCCAACGGGTCATGGAAGCGGTAATAGCCGTGTTAAAAGAAAAAACCCATCTTACTTATGATTTAGGTGGGTCAGCTTCTACCAGCGAAATGGCCGCCGCTATAATCCGGAAAATGAGTTAACATGGGGCCAAACATGGGGTCAGGTCTTGAAATATAAGGCACCGCAAGACAAAGGAACCGTCCCCCTGTCTTCTTAACAAAAGAATATTTGAAGGATGCAAATAGTACGTCCCCTTGCTTCCTTGCTTCTTAATAAAGGAATATTTCAGGTTTAAGGAGAATATTAGCTTAGCGAAAATGGGAGGGATTATTGTTGTTATCGAGGAAAAGGCTGGTTAAAATTGCTTTTGTTGTATCTCTGATGATAGTTGCATTCTTATGGACTAAAGGAACTCAAGAAGCTTTTGCCCTAGTGAAATTTAAAGATATAAGTGGCCACTGGGCTGAAACCAGCATGTTGGAAATGAATGCTTATGATTTAATCCAGGGTTATCCTGATGGGCAGCTAAAGCCCGACCGGTCTGTTAGTTTGCTTGAAGCTATAAAGATGATTCTTAATACGGTTGGTTTGGGTGAAGTGGCCAAGAATACAAATTTTTCTAGTTTATATTTTTCTCCTGAAATTACCTGGGGTAAAGAATATTTGGCTGTAGCTTTGCAAAAGAAAATGTTGACCAAACAGGATTTGGGAAAAATAAATCCCAACCGCCCGGTGACCAGATCAGAGTTTGCTTACTTGTTATGCTTAGCATTGGATTTTGAACCCGATTACAGTCCTTTGAGTTTTGCCGATACCGCCGAAATTAAAGAAGAACATAGAGGATATGTGGGAAAATTAGTAAATAATGGCATTATAAAAGGTTTGCCTGGAAATATCTTTGCTCCCAATAGGGAAATTTCTCGGGCCCAAATTACTACTATATTATTAAGATTAATTGAGGAAAAAATAGTGGAACCTCCACCGAAAAGAAATCGTGTTTCAGGATGGGTGACGGAAGTAAATCTTGAAAAGAAAAAGTTAAAGGTGAAAAATCTTTGGGGAGAAAATGAATTTGTTTTTTTGCCGGATTCTTTACTATTAAAAAAAGGTCAGGAAAAAACTTTCGAATCTATAACCAAAGGAGAACGAGTTAAGTTAATCGTAGATGCTGCTAAACAGGTTCGTTATGCGGCCTTATTAGAGCAGTTTGAATCTGCAGCCAAGGAACAGGAAGGATTTATAGTTTCTTTGCCTTCCAGCTCAAAAGGATATTCTCTTATCCTGGAGTCTGATACCAAAGATAAATTTACCTTTGGTTTTTTAGATGATGCCCAATTGATTAAAGGGAATGAAGAAACAAATATTAATAAGATAAAAGAAGATTCTTATGTGGAAGTTAGCCTTGATAAGAATGGCTGGATTTTTAAACTAGAATTATTTGAGCCGCAAAAGGTTGGTGGTACGATAATAAATTCAGAAACTGATAAGTTAAGAATAAAAGTGCATGGTGTAGAAGAAAGCTATCGGGTTAGCAAAAATGTTCGGGTGACCAAAAATCTGATTAGAAATATGGCTTATCAGGATTTAAAAAAAGGTGATCGGGTAGAAGTTTTATTATTCAAGGACACTGTATTTCACATTGATTACCTTTCTGATATAATAACCGGCTTAAGTGGAATGATCTCCAAGGTGCAGAAAAAATATATTTATATTTATGTGCAAAACCAGGAAAATCGTTACGAATATAATGAACAAATTGAAATAATAAAGAAAGGTAAACAAGTTGATACAGATGAGTTAAAGAGAGGGGAATATGTTTTCTTTGAAGTTGATAATGAACAAAAAGTAATTTATCTTGAGACAATAGACGAAGAAGAAGGGGAGCTTGAAGGAATTGCTAAATATCTTTTCATATCTGACCGACCTTCTATAACTTTAATTAATACCGGTGGATTAGAAATGGATTATGACCTGGATAGTGATGCCTGCTTTTTAAAGGATGGTGATGAAATCAATCTGGAGGAAATTGTTCCGGGGGCAAAGGTGCGAATAAAAATAGAAGATAAAAAAGTAGTAGAAATTGAGGTGTTGGATGACCTTAATATTACTATAGATGGCAGGATAATAAAATTTAACGAGGAAAAATACCGGCTTACTTTGGAAATTAATGGTCGAAAATATAGTTATGATGTATCTAAAAAGTTAGACATTATAGATAATAAAAAGACAGGGAAAAAACTTACGGAAATGGAAGGATACTGGATAAAAGCTTATCTGGTTGATGGTGAAGTTAGCAAGATTGAAATACTTTAATATTTAAAGTTTTACGTCGGTAAACTACCGTGACATTCTCGAAAGAGTTACTCCAGCCGGCATTATCTATATGGACCCTCCATACCAGGGGGTTTGTGGCAATAGAGACACGCGATACTTGCAAAGCGTGCAGTTCTGCGAATTCGTCGAAGCACTCGATGGTTTGAACCGGAAAGTATACTGGGAGGAAAGTTAAAATTCAATGAGGAGATCTTTATAAGCGACGGCCTGATCGTATCAACCGCAGATACCGTGTACGATCAGGACCGGAAACCCCTTCTCCCTCTTGTACATACGCTATATTGTCAGATGAGGTGACAATAATGTCGGGGTTGCATCCTTATGCCGGCGGAAAAACTTCTTTGGCTTTTAAAAAAGGGGCATTGTTAATTTAGCATATCTTGCAAGCCAACATCCTACTTTAACATCAAAAGAATGACAGAATCTTTGAGCATCTCCTTGCTTTTGCTGTAGCATTTCGATTTTCTTCGCCTCCTTGCAAGAAAGTGACGAAACAAACTATTGTAACCCTCTACGGTAAATGTCTCCGTCTTGGATTGGACATGCAGCTCTTTAGGAATAAAATTTTCGTAAGGCTTCCAATGGTCGGTTGCTATTTT
>JJNX02000052.1 GCA_000681355.2 Peptococcaceae bacterium SCADC1_2_3 | reverse complement strand
TCAAAAGTATATAAACGGATTAGCGCATTAGTTTATAGATGAAAAATAGCCAACGATGTTCCTTTCCATAGAGAGATATTACAAGAAGGCGGAATATATTTTATGGATGAAAGCCATCTCGCAGAATGTATTAAAGACCTTGAACAAGGAAGATTTGACTTGGCAACGATTAGCGAATGGCAGGCCAAAAGATTGGATGAAGAGTATAATTGGGATAACGTTGCTGAAAAATACAGTTCATTGTTTAAAGATTTATTAAATAAAAAATAAGAGAGTATGGTCCATAGAAAGATATGGCTATCCAGTTAGCTCAGAAAAGTCACCTGCCGGGCAGATGCGCAGGCCTTAATGATGCTATTTGATTAGTTCAAGCTCCCAAAATCGGCAATTAAAGCGGTGGCAAACTTCGTTTAGAGGGGGAAGGGAAAGGAACTCCTGAGCTAATCATATAGCCATATAGAAAGATGATGAGAGAACTTAAAGAAATTAAGCCTACTGTAAAAACAAGACAATTACCGTTTATAACAATTATTATTCTAAGCTATAATAGCAGGCATGACTTGCAAGCAAGCTTATGTTTACTTGAGCAATTGAATTATCCTTTTATATGTGAAGCCACATAGTTATTTTATTCTGATTGCCCGCAGTGTCAGGGACTATTTTTGCTCTGGTATCAATATTGGATAGCTGATAATATTTAAAATTTGGTAGCAATAAGAATACTGCCTTTATAATTTATTTATTCTGTAAAATAAATGAAAAGGTTCAGGTAATAAAAAATGAGAGTGATTCTTGTCCCCTTAGAAGACTATAATGTAAGAAGTGTACCTATTATTAATGATATGGCAAAAAAAGGTGTTAAAGTATTGGGTGTGGAGCGGGCTTTATTTTTTAATACTAAAAATGAAGTTCTAAAACATTTTAGATTTATGTTATACCTATATAATACCCTTTTTTATGGGTTAAAACATAGAAAAAAAATTGATTTAATTTTAAGTGTAGAGCCTTCTTTTGGAATAATAGGCGCTGTTCTTTCTGTTTTTATCCGTAAGCCCGTTATATGGGATACGCATGATGGTAATATATTAGCTTTTTGTCAGCTTTTAAAATATTCTTTTATTTATACAAAATTAAATTTACTTATTGAAAAATTTATTGGACGAATAGCTAGAACAATAATTGTACCCAGTGAAATAGACAAGCAGCTTTATATTGAACAAAAATTTAAATATAAAGCCAAGATTAAAGTTATACCTTCGGGAATTAATCTATCAAAAATTGATACGATAAAAAAAGATATGAACTTATTACGCCGAAAACTAGCCATAAAATTAGAAAAAAAAATACTAATTTTTTCTGGAGGTATAAGTTTCCCACCTAATAAAGAAGCTGCTTTTTGGATTAATGACAAGTTAGCACCGGCACTAGTGGAAAAGTTTAGCCAGGTGCAAATAATCATAACTGGGTCAGTTGAGGTTCCCCAAAAAATACACCCAAATGTTACTTTCGTCGGTCATGTCCCGGATTATTTTGAACATATACTTGCTTCTGATGTGTGTTTAGTCCCTTATGAAATGAACACCGGCATTTCCACCAAATTAATTGATTATTTAGCTTGCGGCCGGCCAACTGTTACTACAGTTGAGGTCGCCAGGCTTTTTCCTGAGTTAGTGGATGGAGAAAATGTGCTTATTGCCCGGGACAAAAAAGAATTTATCGAAAAAACCATGGCCATTTTAGAAAATCCAGTTCTAGGAGAGAAAATAGGGGCCAACGGGCGTAAGGTTATTGAAGTACACTACAACATAGAGGTTATCGGCAAGTTATGGCAAGAGGTATTTGAATCTTGTGTTAGTAATCCTAAACCCTTTATTTAAAAACAAGAATAATATTTTCCATATTAATTGCGCTCTAAGCTTGAAAGGGAGGTATGTAAATTAAAATGTCCAAAAAGGCCCTCATCACCGGCATCACCGGCCAGGACGGCGCTTATTTAGCCCAGTTTCTTTTGGACAAGGGTTACGAGGTTTACGGCACTTACCGGCGCCTCTCCACTCCTAATTTTTGGCGACTGCAGTACCTTGGTGTTTTTGAAGAGGTCAACTTAATTCCGGCCGACCTGCTAGACGCTTCCTCCATGCTGGAGGCCATTAAAATTTCCCAGCCTGACGAGGTATATCACCTGGCCGCCCAAAGCTTTGTTGGCGCTTCTTTTGAGCAGCCGGTAGGGGCAGGGGAAATCACCGGCCTGGGCGTAACCCGCATTTTAGAAGCAGTAAGAGAAATAAACCCAAATATCAAGTTTTATCAGGCTTCCTCCAGTGAGCTTTACGGCAACGGAAGCTTAGAGCCGCAAAGCGAAGCCACCCCTTTTTGTCCGGCCAGCCCTTATGCCGCGGCTAAGCTTTACGGTTACTGGACAACAAAAATTTACCGGGAAGGCTACGGTATCTTTGCCTGTAACGGCATTCTTTTTAACCACGAATCTCCCTTAAGAGGTCTGGAATTTGTTACCCGCAAAATAACAAACGCCGTGGCTAAAATTGCCTTGGGTTTAGAAAAAGAATTAAAATTAGGCAACCTTGAAGCCAAAAGGGACTGGGGCTACGCCCCGGAATACGTGGAATCCATGTGGCTTATTCTTCAACAAGAAGAGCCAGATGATTATGTAATTGCGACTAATGAAACTCATACTGTCCAGGAATTTATCGAAAAAGCTTTTGCCGTAGCCGACTTAGAATGGAAAAATTACGTTTCCGTAAATGAAAAATTTTTCCGTCCCTTAGATGTTCATTACCTGCAGGGAGACTTCAGTAAAGCAAACAAAATGCTTTGCTGGGAACCAAAAGTAAAATTTGACACATTAGTAGAAATCATGGTCAAAGAAGATTTGCAGCGTTGGCAAAAATGGCTTAAAGGAGAGCGTTTCCCCTGGGATGCTCCCAATTACCCCAGCGAAAACAAAATCTTATCCCGTATGTGGCGATTGGAGCGGTAGATTTGCTGGAATACATAAAAGGAAAAGATAATATGCTTTTGGCCATTATCATCCGCCAGGGTTTTTCCAGTGAGGGGGTAAGTTTTGTTACTCCACCGGAAAATTTTCTGCAATTGGGTATCTTTAATCACAAAGAAGGAAGTAAAATAAAGCCGCACCTTCATAAAGAAATGCCTAGAACTATAAATTACACCCAGGAAGTTTTGCATTTAGAATATGGTAAGGTGGAAGCAGAATTTTACCAAAACAACCAGGTAATAAAAAAAAGCCTTCTTTTTGACGGGGACACCATTATTCTTCTGGCCGGCGGCCACGGATTTAATATTTTAGAAGATACCAAAATGATTGAGGTTAAGCAAGGTCCTTACTTAAGCCAGGCAGAAGATAAGGAATTGTTAGAAACGATTTAAAATAAAATTTCCTAACCTGAATATTATTGTGTTTTACTTAAAATTATTTAGAGGAATCAGAATGAAAAGTTAGATATCCATACACAAACCGCCAAATACTATTGTAAAAATAATATCAAAATTAAAAATCTTATGGTGGGAATTTTGGAAAGAAGAACCGGTAAAGGAGCTAAAATATGATTCCAGTGTGCGAGCCATTACTTGATGAAAAAGAGCTAGCCTATGTGGTTGATTGTTTAAAGACAAACTGGATTTCCTCCAAGGGAAAGTATATTAAAGCCTTTGAGGAAGGTTTTGCCCGTTATTGTGGCTGTAAATACGGGGTGGCTACCACCAGCGGCACAACGGCGTTGCACCTTGCCCTGGCCTCGTTAGGTATAGGCCCTGGGGATGAAGTAATTGTTCCGGCTTTTACCATGGCGGCTACGGTTTTTGCCGTTGTATATACCGGGGCAAAACCAGTGCTGGTAGATGCCGAACCGGATACCTGGAATATTGACCCGGCTAAAATTGAAGAAAAAATAACCGGCCAAACCAAAGTTATTTTACCGGTGCATATTTATGGCCACCCTTGTGAAATGGAAGCAATCATGGAGATAGCCAAGAAATATAACTTATGGGTGGTAGAAGATGCGGCCGAAGCCCATGGGGCAGAGTATAAGGGGAAAAAAGCAGGAAGCATTGGCCATGTTAGTTGTTTTAGCTTTTACGCCAATAAAATTATTACTACCGGTGAAGGGGGAATGGTGGTTACTAACGAAGCTAAAATTGCCCAGAAGGCAAGATTACTTAAAGACCTGGCCTTTTCCCCGGAAAAAAGGTTTTTACATACCAGCCTTGGCTTTAATTACCGCATGACCAACATTCAGGCCGCCATTGGTTTAGCCCAGTTAGAAAAGATTGATGACTTAGTAGCCGCCAGGCGCCATAATGCGCATTATTACAATAGTTTGCTAAAAGATATACCGGGTATAACTTTGCCCGTGAAAAGAGAAGAGACTAAAAATGTCTACTGGATGTATGGCATTTTAATTGAAGATGAATTTGGCCTTAACCGGGATGAACTAATGGCCAGACTCAAAGAAAAGGGGATTGAGACCAGAACCTTCTTTTATCCCATGCACCAGCAGCCGGCATTTCAAGCAATGAATTTATTTAAGGATGAAAAATACCCTGTGGCTGAAGCTTTAGCCCAAAAAGGGTTATACCTGCCTTCCGGTTCGGGCTTAAAGAAAGAAGAAATTGAAGAAGTTTACAAGGCCATAAAAGAAATTAAAGGAGTGCGTTATTAAAATGTACTTATTGGTAACTCCTGTAAGGAATGAAGAGGATAAGCTTAAAGATTTTATAAGATTTGTTAAGGAGCAAAGTCTACCTCCTCTCTTATGGGTAATTGTTAATGATGGAAGCACGGATAGCAGTGTAGATATTATTAAAGCGGAAACTAAAGAAGATAATTATATCTATCTTTTAAATTTGGAAGAGAAAGATGATTATGGACAAAAGTCATACAATAGAACAGTTAATTATGGCTTTAATTTTATAATTGAATATATAAAAAGACATCATATTAAGTATAAATATTTAGGGATTTTAGATGCAGATATTTTTGTAGAAAAAACTTTTTTTGAAAAATTAGTTGATACATTAGATAAAAATGAAAAACTAGGTATAGTAAGTGGACAACTATATGTTTTAAAAAATGGCGACCAAAAAAAACCAGAAAATATGGGGAAACACCTATGGGGCGGATGTATGGTTTATAAAAAAGAATGCTTTGAAGAAATTGGGGGTTTTCCAAGATGTACAAGTGGAGATTCGGTCACATGCATTAAAGCAAAACTTAAAGGATGGCAAATACTAAGAGTGTTTGAAGCAAAAGCGATACATAAAAGATATGTTACTTCTAAAGAAGGACGATGGAAAAGTCATTTTAAGGTTGGCTATAATGATTACTACTTAAATTTTAGCATAGGTTATGCTTTTCTTACGGCTTTTTTTTGGTTAATTAAACCGCCTTTTTATAGCGGAATTGCCTATCTTGCAGGATATTTTAAAGCATTTTTTAAAAAAGGTGAAAAATTCCAAGATCCAGAGCTTAAAAAGTATTTTACAGTAACTAGGGTAGCAAAAGAAAAAATTAGTTTTTTAACCACAAGCGTATTGTCAAAGGCTAAATAAAGTTATGGTCTAAAAAATAAAATGCTTATAGGTGAAAATATGAGTTTTATGCAAAAAATTATAACTCCGATTGCAACAATTGCTAATCATACCCTTTTTTTAGATGTATATAGTTTTTATCGTCGTAAAAAGACTGGTTCCCAAATAGCTATCTTAATGTATCACCGTATTGCTCCTGAAAATGATAGTTGGCTAAAAAATAATCGGTCAACAAAACCTTTAAATCCTAAAATATTTGATGCTCAACTTTCCTATATTTCTAAAAATTATGAAATTCTGTCTCTTGAAAAACTAACCCAATATATTCGGGAACGTAAACCCTTACCTAAAAAAGCAATAGTGGTTACTTTTGATGATGGTTATAAAGATAACTACCTTTATGCTTATCCTATCCTTAAGAAATACAATATTCCCTCTACAGTCTTTCTTCCAACTGGTCATATTGGAACAGGGAAGCTTTTATGGTGGGACGAAATTGCCTATTATATCCATTACACGTCTTTAGACAACCTAAAGTTAGATAATTTAGGAACATATGTGCTAAATTCTTCTCAAGAACGATTATATGCAATAGATAAAATTTGTGAGGAACTGGCACATATACCAGAGGAAAAAAAAGAGTTATATAATTAGAGAAATAAGCAAGAAGGCTAAAGTTAGAGTTCCTGCTGATTTAGGGGATAAAAGACTTACTCTTAATTGGGAAGAGATTAGGGAAATGGATAATAACGGTGTTTCTTTTGGTGCTCATGGAGTTAATCATGCTATATTGACTAACTTGCCTTTTGATAAAGCCAAAGATGAAATCATTACTTCCAAAAAAGAAATAGAAGAAAAGATTGGCAAAAAAGTAACCGCATTTTCGTACCCAAATGGTAATTATAACCAACATATAATAGAATTTTTAGAAAATAACGGTTTTAGTTGTGCAGTAGGAGTTCAAGGAAAACTGGTTAGTTTACAAGCAAGTATTTTTGAACTTCCACGGTTAATTGCATTTGAAAACTTTAATACTTTTAAGTTAATGTTATCAGGTCTACTTTCTGATTTAATTGAAATAAAAGCTAAATTAAAAGCTAAAAGATGATCAAAGTACATTAATTTGTTCTATACAGAGTATGAGATTTAAGCATTTAAGGAGTGATTTGCGATGATTGAGATTAAGCTTGTCAATCACAAAGAAAGAATAGAAGAGCTTGTTGATTTGTTTAATATTGTTATGCGGCAGAACCAGGAGAAAATATCCTTGGATTTTTGGAAATGGAAGCATCTGGAGAACCCGCTTAATTCTTCCGATCCAAAACTTATCGTTGCTGAAGACGGCGCAAGAATTATTGGTGCCAGGGCATTTATGTTAGCTGAGTTCATGCTTGAAGATAATAAGGTTAAAGTTGCCCAACTGTGCGATGCCATGGTTCATCCTGATTACCGTAGACAAGGGATATTCAAAAAGATGAACGATTTAGTCATAAGTTATTGCACAGAGCAGGGGATTTGTTTTTTTTATGGTTTTCCTGGAACTATGAACCCTCTGTTGCGTAACCGAGTTTTGCAAAAAGTTTTACCAATTGAGTACCTTCTACGGGTTAATAATCCTTCTACTGTTATTGCCCAAAAATTAAGAAATCCTGCTCTAGGCAATACCCTTGGTTTTTTTTATAACAAACTTTACCATCGGCAGCCAAAAATATCTGAAAAGGAAAAACAATCTTTTACTGTTGAGCTTTTTGATTACTTCCCCGAAGCCTTAAAAGAAATAGACACGCTATACGATATAAACAATATAGAACTTGTGAGAAGTGAAATATATTTTAAATGGCGCTTTGACCGGCATCCTGTTTTTAAATACAAATACCTTTTAGCTCGCCAGGGAGAAGAACTAAAAGGATATGCTTTAATTAGCACGAATCAGAGTAATAATGGTCTTATCACCGGACGTATAGTAGATTACTTGGTCAAAGATAATGATTTAGATTGTTTTAGAATCCTTATGGCCCAAGCCTTGGAGGAACTGGAAAAAAGTAGTTGCGATATT
The DNA here is from genome assembly GCA_000681355.2 of Peptococcaceae bacterium SCADC1_2_3. Taxonomy (GTDB): domain Bacteria; phylum Bacillota; class Desulfotomaculia; order Desulfotomaculales; family Nap2-2B; genus SCADC1-2-3. Next base: position 7,873 of record JJNX02000052.1, on the reverse strand, counting down.
ATCTTTGTCTGGGAAATGCGAAACCAGAAATTCCGTCAAGAACTTTTAAAACGCTTTGGTTTTAAGTCGTCTTTTGCTTTTCCTTACCAACGGTTTATGGAGGAAAGTTACCTTGTTGCTCGAAAATTAAACCAAAATCTTACTCATAAAGTTGACATTTACAACCCGGCCAACTGGAACTTGACCATGCTTTATCCGGACACGACTTGATTTTTAGTTAAAGGTAAAATTTATAATGAACAACGATATGTTAACTGAGAAAAAAAATAAATTCGGGCAGGCACAAAGATGCCTTATATTGGTAGTATTGCTTGTATTTGCTACCGTCATCGCCGTTTTTTTAAACTTGCCTTTTTTAAGACAATTTCTTAGTATAATTTTTCTTGGCTTTCTACCTGGTTGGTTGATTGTACTGCTTTTTCGTTTAAACCGTCTGGAATCAACTACAAAGCTAGTTTTAAGCGTAGGACTTAGTCAGGCGTTTTTAATGTTTTACGGGTGGCTCTTAAATCAGGCAAGTCTTTATTTTGGTTACAGCCGGCCTTTATCTACCGGTTTTATTAGTATATTTATAAGCCTTGCCCTTTTAATAATGACTTTTATTGTTTACTTCACAAATAAAGAAGGCCTGGTATTTAGTCATAGACAAGTTAAGTTGAATACTTCAGATAAACTGATTATTGGTTTCTCTTTCATTTTTCCCATCCTGAGCATTTTTGGTACTTATCTTATGAATCTTACAAGTAATAACATATTTTTAATGGGTCTTTTGCTTTTAATCTCCGTATGTTTTGTTCTTGCTTCTGTTTTAAAAGATAAATTATCAGCAAAAACTTATCCCGTTTTTATTTTTTTTATCGGCCTTTCTCTTCTTTTAATGTTTGGGTTAAGGTCAAATCATATTATCGGGACGGATGCCCATTATGAATATTATATTTTTCAATTAACTTCTAAGACTCAAAGCTGGCACTTATTTGAAAGAAATAATCTTGATTCTTGTTTAAGCATTTCGCTTTTACCGGCTATTTATCAATCATTTTTAAATATTAATCCTGAATATCTTTTTAAGCTTCTTTACCCCTTGTTTTTTTCTATTTCTCCCCTTGTTGTTTATATTATCTCCAAAAAATATATGAATAATTTTTATGCTTTTTTAGCTTCTTTTTTCTTTATGTCCTCTAGTAAATTTCTAATGACAACGGCTAGCGCCCGTACCCACACGGCTATTTTGTTTTTTGCCTTGGCTATTATGGTATCTTTTCACCCTAAAATAACCCCGTTTGCCAAGAAAGGACTTTTTATAATATTTGCCGTCGCCACAATTGTTTCTCATTATTCAACCACTTACATCTTTTTCTTTGTTTTAATTTTAACCTGGCTGGTAATGGAATTATTTTTAAGGCTGCTTAGCCAAAGAGAAAAAAATACTGAGAAAACTGGTATTGTTGCCTTAAACGAAAATTCTTTTATTGCAGGAAATCCTGTAACTACAGATATTCTGCCTGTAGGTCAGCTTGAAAATCAGTGGTTAAGAAGAGGCATTACCTTTCTTACCGTCGTCCTCTTTTTTGTTTTGCTCTTTGTTTGGTATAGCCAGGTAACAGCCGTTCCTTTTGATTCAGGGGTAAGTTTTGTCTATGGTACATTCAAAAGCTTACAAAACTTTTTTGTTCTTGAGTCAAGAAATGTGGTTCCTGATGCCCTTGGGGTGGGTTTGGGAGAAAAGGGGATTCCGCACCACCTTGAATTTATTTTTAACTGGGCTACAATTATCCTGATGGTTTTGGGGGTAATTGGTTTCTTTTGGGAAATCATTAAAAGAGTAAAGAAGAAAATAGGTGAGGACAGTAAAATTAAAAGTTTTTTCCCGCGTTTCATGGAAATGGATTTGGAATACCTGTTCCTTGGATTGGTTTGTATAATTATTTTAGTAGTTTCAGTCATTTTTCCGATGGTTTCTACCGGTTATGACCTTGCCAGAACCTATTTTCAAATGACTGCTGTGCTGGCCGTCTTTTTTGTATTTGGTGGGATATTCGCTATTAAATACTCAAAACTAAAGCTTCCCCCTAACTGGCTTCTTTTAGTAGTTTTAATTCCTTATTTTTTAAGCCAGACAGATTTTACTTATCAAATGTTCGGCTTTCCCCGGTCAATGGTTTTAAATTCAAAAGGTGAGCAATATGATGAATATTATATTTGCGAACAGGAGGTATCTTCTGTAAAATGGCTAAAAAATAAGGGTGAACTTCAAAATAATGAAATATACACAGATCATGCAGGCGTTACCAGATTAATGAGCTCAGCTGAAATTGCTACTTCGCATTTAAATCAAACCATGCTTTTGGAGCAAGGTTCAAAAATAAATGGCTATATTTACTTAAGACATTTTAATGTGATTGACGGTAAGCTGTTAGACAGGAAATATAAAAGTCATGATATAGTTAAATATCAAGCTACCTTTAAAGAAAAAGATAAAATATATAATAATGGTGGCTCGGAAGTGTATAAATAAAAAACCAGCTTAGCTAACTGTATTTATACCGCATAAACGCAATAAAAATCATTTTCAAAAATTTTACAGTATGGCTCAAGATTATAATGCCACCCTTTCTTAGAGGCATAGCTTTTCAGGCTTTGCTGAGGACGTAATACGGCACAATCGGTTTCATAAACAAATTCATAACTATTGTCTGGAATGGTCAGAATTTTCTTTTCATCTAATTTTCTTTGGGTAAACCAATGAAATAATTCTTTGTATATGCACAAAACATCCCCCATCCTATGCTCAAATTTAGGATAACGTTTCTCAAGATAATAGGACATCTTATGAGGATGTATCGGATGTTTGTTAGGGATTTTCTGGATCGTCGCCTTGGCTGCTTTTTTAAACGATCATATCCCGCTTCCAGAGTATATTTCCTTGCATGATTCGCCAAAGCGCTCCGCGTCCACACTTCAGCAGCATATCCATATTCCGCGTTTATTTTCTTTCCTTGCTATTTTTTATTCCCATACTCGTAGAACGCCATATCTGAGCCTCACTTCCAAATCCTGTACCTGCTAAACAAATACCTGAATCAAGCTGGATGAAAGAAGTCACGCAACCACCTTTTTTTTCTAATTGTTGAGCAAGATTCCATGTCTGTCCCCCATCTGTAGAACGCCATATCTGACCCCCAGTTGCACCTGCCAGACAAACATTTGAACCAAGGTAAACTAAACCCCACACACCTACTTTTTCTAATTGTTGAGCAAGATTCCATGTTTGTCCCCCATCTGTAGAACGCCATATCTGTCCCCCAGATGTAGTTGCTAAACAAACATTTGAACCAAGGTAGGCAAATTTCCGCACTTCCATATCATTTTTCGCACCCTCCTTACTGATATCTAATTGTTGAGCAAGATTCCATGTTTGTCCCCCATCTGTAGAACGATAAATTTCACCCCCGTGTTTCATACCTGCCAGGCAAATATTTGAACCAAGATAAGCTAAAGAATACACATTAGCACTAGGTTCTGTACTTAATTGTTGAGCAAGATTCCATGTTTGTCCCCCATCTGTAGAGCGCCATATTTGGCCTTCAGCAGCTGTAGCTGCCAGACAAATATTTGAACCAAGGTAAACTAAATCCCACACATCAACTGTTTTACCTAAGCGTTGAACAAGGCTCCATGTTTGTCCCCTATCTGTAGAGCGATAAATTTCACCGCGGCGACCACCTCCTGCACCTGCCAGACAAATACCTGAATCAAGATAGAGAAAACAGAGCACACTGTCCCTTCCCTCTAATTGTTGAGCAAGATTCCATGTTTGCCCCCCATCTGTAGAGCGCCATATCTTGCCTGTAGGAGGATTATATTTGCCAAATGTGCCTGCCAGACAAATATTTGAACCAAGGTAGGCCAGACTACACACAAAAGTTTCTGTACCTAGGCGTTGAGAAAAAAGCCAATGTTCGCCACCTGTTGGTAGTTTACCCGGTGGTCCTATAAGTACGGTCTGGGTGTTCGCATCCCATCCCACCTTATAGCCGAGGGCTTCTGCGACGTAGCGCGCGGGCAAATAGGTCCGACCGCTTTTGATCACCGGGGCAACGTCCATGTTCTGCGGCTGAAAATTGACATATATTACTTTGCTGCCAACGGCCAGGGTAATGGTTACGCCGTCTTTTTCCAGGGTGACAATTTGATCGGCGGGGTTCCACTTGATTCTCTCTCCTGGAACGCCCAGTGACAAGGCAAGATACCTCAGCGGAACATAGGTCCTGCCGCTTTTCACAAAAGGCGCGGCGTCCATTGCCTGGGTCTGCTCGTTTAAATCATAGAAACTATTGCCTATAGTGAAAACAACCTGGTTCTCAGCAGCGGCAGCCGAGAGGGGAACAAAAACAAGCAATGACAGAAAAAATAAAAGCGTTAGATACTTTTTCATTCCATGAACTCCTTTCACTTTCAGTTGAGATCATTTTAATTTTATTATGCTGAATTTTATTCTGCAAGTCAATACCTTCAGATCAAAAGATGAAGTTGGGTTTAAAGAAAAAAATAAAATATATAATAACGGTGGCTCAGAAGTATGGAAATAAATAAAAGAATACCCTAGGTAAATCCTGGCAGTTGTTTTATTTATACCGCATAAACGCAATAAAAATCATTTTCAAAAATTTTACAGTATGGCTCAAGATTATAATGCCACCCTTTTTTAGAGGCATAGCTTTTCAGGCTTTGTTTTTGAATAACAATCAAATCAATACTATAATTTTTAATTAACCTCTCAATGTCCCTACTATGCCATTCATGTTCTTCCCATAAGCTTTCATATAACTTTTTCGTAATTAAAGTAAAGTTTGCAGGAGGATATAATCCAGCACAATCGGTTCCATAAATAAGTTCATAATAATTTGCTGGAATGGCTAGAACTTTCTTTCCATCAAAATTTCTTTGGTTGAACCAGGAAAATAGCTCTTGTTTGCTATTTATAGAAGGAAGAGAAATTTTAAATTGTAAGTAAAGCATCACCATATTAATTATGTAAAATAATCCGTGGTATATTAGTAAAATACTAAGAAGACTATCTAAATTTAAAAAGGAGTAATAAAAAGAAAATAAAATTACCTGAGCAGGTATACTATATTCTAGGTAGCGTTCCGCTTCCCCTAAAAATAAGAACGGTTTAAGTGAAGTGATAAAGAAAACAATTATACTAACAAATATCCATGAAACTAGAAAATAAAGTAATTTATTTTGGATAATCAAATGGAAATAATTAAAACCAAAAAAGAGCAAAATTATAAGCAGTACATTTCTAGTTATAAGAATAACATAGGTATTATTTGAGTATATGTTAATCAAACTTTCCGCAAATTTTCTAAAATCTCTTTTTATGATTCCTGATAATACATTTCTAAAATCAGAAAAATTATTTCTTTTTGTTAGTACCGAAATATTTTTAGCTAACACGTTTTTAAAAAAAATAGAGTGTTTTATCCACCCAACTAGAACTCTGTAATAATATCCCTTTGATAAAACAAGAGCAAAAAGTATGCTCAAAAAGGGCATTACTAGGAAAAGAGGACTTTTTAAAAACAGAGCCAAAAGAATAGAAAAAAATATAAGTACTTGTCCACTAAATTTGCTTGTTAAAAGGGCTAAACCGGCAAATAAACCTGCTAATAAAAAGGCCCATAATTCTCCTTGGCAATACCAGATGATCACATTAAAAAAAACCAGCGTCATGAGTAATTCCCCTAATGTTCTTGGAGTAAGAGAATAAGCTCTTGGACCTATACCCCAGTTATAGTAGAGAAGTGCTGGTGCGGTAGCAAACAATAATGCTGCCACTAAAGAAATTAGATGAGGATTAGATATATAATTAGAAAATTGAAATGTTTGGATAATATAAAGGGTAAAGAAATAAATTATTGCTACGTGAATTGTATCTATGAAGGCACTAAAATAAGGGGATAATTTTTCCCTGGTGCTTTTGGGAAAAATAGCTAAAAGGTAATGGAAAAGTGGCGGATAGTTGTATAGTACTGGTAGTAAAAAATTTTTTACCTTTTTGGGGTAGTGAAATTTATTTTTCCTTATTTTTTCTGCCCATAGTAAGTGATATACTGGATCGCCCGCCAAATAAAAGAAACGAAGTAACCCACGTAGGCTACGAAGTAAAAAAGTAAGTAGGATAATTCCTAGAAGTTGCAAACTCATTGTTTCATCTCCTTATATTTTACGTTAAAAGACAAGACTAAACTTTTAATTTTTCGTTTAATTAGACTAAATGCATCACTAATTTCTTCTTTAGGTAAGGATTTAAATATACACATTAAAAAGATTATAACTTCAAACAATTTAATAATAATGTTCATTGCTCCTGTAATGTTTTTATTAATGGTTATCGTTACGGGAATAAAGACAAGAAAAGCTAAAAAAATAATAACTACTTTTTTCCATTCATAATTTATATAATAATTTCTTTGAGCTAAAAAATATCCAATGATAAGCGTAATTGCAGATGAGGCTAGAGCAGCAATAGCCGCACCAATTATTCCTATCCGGGGAGTTAAAATAAAGAGGAAAACTATACCGAGCGTAGTCCCACCTAAAAAAGAAACCGTGTTTAGATAGGTCTTTTTCACAATACTTAAACCAATACTTACAAAGATAAATGCGCCATTAAGCACAAAGCTACCGGCTAAAAAACCAATAAGAATATAAGCATCCCAATAAGTAGCGGGAGTTAGCAATTGAAGGATTTCTTTGGAAAATATAGTAACAATCAGGGCGGCTAAACTTAGTAAGATTACAAAATAAGTAAATATTTTTGAAAATACTTCTTTATGTCCTTCTTTTGTAATTAAGGACATGGAAAAAGGGAGCCAGGCTAACTGAAAGGCGGTGATTACCAACAAAATAATTGAACTTACTTTCATGGCGGCACTATAAAGCCCAATTCCGTGCAGACCAACGAGCGGAATTAATAAAAACCGGTCAATATATTGTCTTAACCAGCTAACTAATGTAGCAGGAATTATGGGTACGCTGTAAGCGAGCATATATTTTGTCAAAGGCAAAGAAAAGGTAAAAGCAAAACTTTTTCTTGAAAGCCCGAAACCAATAACAGCAAATATTATATAACTTAAAAAATACCCCCCAAATACACCTTCAATTCCCAGGTGAAGGTAGGCAACAAAGTAAATACAACAAAGAAACATTATGATTGTAGTTCCCGTGGCTAAAAAAACGTAGATTTTCTTGGCCATTTGAAGCCTAAACAAAAGTAAGAAATAACCCCATATAGTGCTTACAGGAATCGTAAAAAGGGAAATAAGCAAAGCTCTTTTATAAAGAGTAGAATTAAATAAGGCCAAAGAAATTTCTTCTATCCAGGGGAGAAGGATTAAACAAAAAACTGCCGGGACGATTAGCTTTAATAAAAGTCCTGAAGAAATAAGCTTTTTACGCTCAAAATCATTTTTACATTCATAATAATATCTTGCTACTCCTGATTCTACTTGTAAACCTGCAATAAGCACAATTACTTGATTGATAATGGTAATTAATTCAATAGCTCCGTAATCGGAAACAGAAAATAACCCGGTATATAAAGGCATAAGGAAAAAACCAACAAACATAGCTGTTACATTAGTTAGTCCATACACAAAAGAATCCCTGGCCAGTTCAAAAAGCTTACTTAAAATATTTTTAGAATCATTAATGGTTTTTCCCTCCTGAAATTTTAGGCTAGTACTACAACGTTAAGTAAATGTTAAATATCCTTTAATGCGAAGCTTTTGCCCACAACAATTACATACTCCTGTCCAAACTGACAGAAATTGTTGAATCATCATCCTGATTTTCGGGATAGTCA
>JJNX02000051.1 GCA_000681355.2 Peptococcaceae bacterium SCADC1_2_3 | reverse complement strand
ACCCAGTAGCCTCCCACCAGGGGAGGGGGAAATTACATTGCCCCAACAAGGGGGGAGGATCCCTCTCCTAACCCCCTCCCACCAGGGGAGGGGGAGAGATTACATTGCCCCACCAAGGGGGGGTTAGGGGGAGGGGTTAGTTAGTCTTTGCCATTTTTCTTTATTATAAGGGGGATGCACAATTCCCCGGTCAGTTATAATGGCCGTGATATACTGCCCCGGGGTAAGGTCAAAGGCCGGGTTCCATACCTTAACACCGCAAGGGGCTACCTTTTTACCGACAAAATGCGTTACTTCGTACGGGTCCCGTTCTTCTATAGGAATATCCTGGCCGTTGTTTAAGTTTAAGTCTAGGGTAGAAACTGGAGCCGCCACATAAAATGGTAAATTATGTTCGCGCGCCCCCAAAGCTATATTATAAGTCCCTATTTTATTAGCCACATCGCCATTGGCCGCAATTCTATCCGCTCCGACAATTACTAAATCCACCATTTTTCTGGCCATTAAAAAACCGGTCATGCCATCGGTAATTAAAGTAACAGGAATTTCTTCCTGAAGCAGTTCAAAGGTGGTAAGACGGGCTCCTTGTAAAAGAGGCCTGGTTTCGCTGGCAAAAACACTAATTTTTTTGCCAGCCGCGGCAGCCGCCCGAACAACTCCTAAAGCTGTACCGTAACCGGCGGTGGCTAAAGCTCCGGCGTTGCAATGGGTAAGAATTTTGGCCCCGGCAGGAACCAGAGTTTGGCCTAACCGGCCTAAGCGTTTATTTCCTTCTAAATCTTCCTGGTAAATCGCTTTCGCTTCCGCAAGTAATGTAGAGCGCAAATCATTAATGTTTAAAGATGCCGGAGCGTTGTCAACGGCTGACTTAAGAGTGGCCAACATTCGGTTTAGAGCCCAGGAAAGATTAACTGCCGTAGGTCGGGCGTCGCTTAATTCCCAGGCTATTGTTTGCGCCTGGTGATAAAATTCTTGAGCTGTAGGGGCGTTAAATTTAACGCCCCTACTTTTTAACATTCCTAAAGCCAAACCATAAGCGGCGGCTGCCCCAATGGCCGGGGCACCCCGGACAACCAGTTTTTGAATCGCCTTTTTAACATCTGGGTAATCCTGGCAGGATAAATAGGTAATTACGTGGGGCAATTTAGTTTGGTCTAATAAAAAAAGAGTCTCGTCCTCCCAGCGCATTGTTTCTACCATTATTAATTTGCCCCCTTTTTTCAAACAAAAGCACTTGCTTGACAAAAACAGGTCCGGTTTTCGTCAATAAGAATTAAAACCTGGCTTAATAAACGGCGCAAATTATCTTGGTATTTTTCCATAGCGGCAACCACTTCCTGGTGAGATAGTACGGTAGTTGAAATACCGGCCGCAAAGTTTGTTACTACGGCGCTGCAAGCATAACAAATACCGGCTTCCCGCGCCAGGGTTACTTCAGGAATGCCAGTCATTCCCACCAGGTCTCCCCCAATTTTTTGGAACAAGCGTATCTCGGCCGGGGTTTCAAAACGCGGTCCCTCGGTACATACATAAGTCCCTTTCAGGTGAAATCTTAAGTTTAACCTGTTGGCTGCTTCGCTTAAAAAGTGACGCAAGGCCGCACAATAAGGGGCGGTCATATCCGGGTGCAGACCACCTTGTTCTATAAAAGTATGTGCCCTTGTTTTAGTAAAGTCTAAAAACTGATCTACAAAAACAAAGTCGCCTGGTTTCATAGCTGGGTTTAAAGAACCTACCGCAGCCGTAGCCAGAATGTTCCTTACCCCAATTTTTTTTAAAGCCCAGATGTTGGCCCGGTAATTCACCAAATGCGGTGGAACATTATGTTCTTCACCGTGACGGGAAACAAAAGCCACTTCTTTATCCTGGGATTTGCCCAAACAGATGGTTACCTCTCCAAACGGAGTGGTTATTTTTTCAGAACGGGCATTGGATAACAAGCCGGGGTCGTAAACACCTGTGCCTCCAATTACCGCAATGTTAACCGCCATAAAACCCTCCTTTTATTTTCTAATCAAATAAGGCATCTACAAATTCCGCCGCGTTAAATAGACTTAAATCATCCAAACGTTCACCCAACCCAATAAATTTCACCGGTATAGCCAGGGTCTTTTTAACCCCAATAATTACTCCACCTTTGGCTGTCCCATCCAGTTTTGTAAGCACAATCCCGGTCACTCCGGTAGCCTCACCAAAAAGTCTGGCCTGACTAATGGCGTTTTGACCGGAAGTACCATCAATTACCAGCAAAACTTCGTGGGGAGCCCCGGGTAAATTTAATCCTAAAACGCGGTTAATTTTTTTTAATTCTTCCATAAGATTTTTTTTCGTATGAAGGCGGCCGGCAGTATCAATAATTACCAGATCAGCCCGCCTTGCCCGGGCCGCATTTAGGGCGTCGAAAGCAACGGCTGCCGGGTCAGACCCTTCCTGATGTTTGATTACGTCCACGCCCACCCTTTGGCCCCAAATTTCCAACTGGTCAATCGCCGCGGCCCGAAAAGTATCGGCCGCGGCCAACAGTACACGTTGCCCCTTTTCTTTATAATAGTGGGCCAGTTTACCAATGGTGGTGGTTTTACCAACCCCATTTACGCCAACCACCACTACCACAGTTGGTGGCCCTCCTTGATTAAGCTGGATTGGGTCTTGATCAAGCAGAGCTAATATTTGTTCTTTAAGCAGTGGTTTTAAGGCCGCTGTTACTTTTACCTGTCGTTCTTTAACTTCTTTTTTTAAATTCTGCACTAATTCCAGCGCTGTATCCACACCAACATCAGCTTGGATTAAAATCTCTTCCAGTTCTTCGTAAAACTCTTCATCAATAACCCGGTGCTTTAAGGTTAATTCTTCAATTTTTCCTACTAACCCTTGCCTGGTTTTGGTTAAGCTTTCTTTTAGCCGGCCCCAAACACTCATTCATCTTTCCTCCGTTTTAGTTACTACTCGGGCTATAGGCTGTAGGCTGTAGGCTGTAGGCTGTTAGTCACGCCTATTCCCCTCCTACAGGCTAACTGCCTTACAGGATATCCACCTGAATAGTTACCCATTTTAAGCATATCCGGTCATCAATCTTTAATCTTTGTTTTCTATCCGGCCATAATTCATCTTTTCTAAGGCTTGGGCCGCCGCCTGGCTTTCAGCTTCTTTTTTGGAATATCCTACGCCGCGACCAATTTCCTGGTTACAATATATAACAGCAGCGGTAAATATTTTATTATGTGGCGGGCCTTTTTCATTTAAAATAATATACTGGACTGGCTCTGGAGACCGTCGTTGTAAAACTTCCTGCAACTCTGTTTTATAATCCCTTTCCAGGCGTCCGGCAAATACATCTTCGATTATTGGTTTCAAGCAGCTTAGGGCAAATTTACAAGCTGCCTCCCAACCATGGTCTAGATACACTGCTCCTAACAAAGCTTCAAAAGCATCCGCTAAAATAGAAGGCCGCTCGCGTCCCCCTGATTTTTCTTCTCCCCGTCCCATCATAAGGTAGTCTCCCAGGTTAAGTTGAACGGCTACGCGCGCAACAGAAGAAGCGCAAACAATAGTAGCCCGTAATTTAGTTAATTCGCCTTCGGTATAATTTGGATAAGTGCGGTAAAGATAATCACTAACGGTTAATTCCAGCACAGCATCACCAAGGAATTCCAGCCGCTGGTTATTTTCCTGAGCGGAAGACCGGTTTTCGTAGGCAAACGATCCGTGAGTCAAAGCCATTTTATACAGATTCTCATTATTGCAGCGCAAGGAAAGTTGTTTTAGAAGACGGTGAAAATTATCTTCTCCTTTTTTTTGATTTAGGCTGTTCATTATAATCACCTATTCACGAAATTCCTTAAAAACTAAAATTACATTATGTCCGCCAAAACCAAGGGAGTTGTTTAAAGCAATTTTAACGGGTGCTATCCGGGCCTGGTTAGGAACAATATCAAGGTCACACTCCGGGTCAGGATATTCATAATTAATCGTGGGAGGAATAATCCCATGACAAATAGTTAATATACAAGCTACGGCCTCTAACCCCCCAGAACCTCCTAAAAGATGGCCGGTCATGGACTTGGTAGAACTAACGGGCAGGTTTTGGGTTTTCTCGCCAAATACTTTTTTAATGGCTACTGCTTCAGCTTTGTCTCCTAAGGGAGTTGATGTACCGTGGGCATTGATATAATCTACCATTTCAGGCTCAATACCGGCATCCTGGATAGCCCGCTCCAAAGCCAGGGCTGCCCCAATACCTGAAGGATCTGGCGCGGTAATATGATAAGCGTCGCAACTGGTACCATAGCCAATTATCTCGGCATAAATTTTTGCCTCTCTTTTTAGGGCGTGTTCTAATGTTTCTAAGATAAGAATGGCTGCTCCTTCACCAATCAAAAAGCCATCCCGTTTTAAGTCAAAAGGACGGCTAGCTTTTTCCGGGGTGTCATTACGAGTGGTTAAAGCTTTCATAGCTATGAAACCAGCTACCCCTAAAGGCGTAATTGGCGCTTCTGAACCGCCGCTAATTACAACGTCAACTTCTTTGCGTTGCAAAAGACGAAAAGATTCCCCCAGCGCATGGTTGCTGGAGGCACAAGCACTGACCATGGTTATATTATTTCCTCTTAAACCATACGTAATGGCAATTTGTCCTGCCCCCATATTAGAAATTATCATAGGAATAAAAAAGGGGCTTATCCGGTCAGGACCACGATTTAGCAAAACATTATGCTGTTCTTCTAATGTTTCGAGTCCCCCAATTCCAGACCCTAAAACTACTCCCACCCGGTCGCGGTCCACCTTAGTTAAATCTAAACCCGCGTCCCCAAGGGCCATTTTGGCAGCCGCTAAAGCAAAATAAGTAAAACGATCCATCCGACGTAATTCCTTTTTGTCAATAAAATCAGCCGGGTTAAAATTCTTGACTTCAGCCGCAATGCGGGTATTAAAACCGGCAGGGTCAAACCGGGTAATCGGGCCTGCTCCTGAGGTTCCTTGAGTTAAATTTGACCAAAAAGTTTTAATATCCGTTCCTAAAGGTGAAACCACCCCCATACCGGTTACTACTACACGCTGCTTTATCAAGCCTTGTCTCCTTTCGGTCAAAAGTTAAGCAATCATCAGGCGACAAAAAATAATAAAGGTTATTTTAACATCCGGACAGATGTTCTTGAATGTACTTAACTGCGTCACCAACAGTTTGAATTTTCTCTGCATCCTCATCAGGAATATTTAAGTCAAACTCTTCTTCTAAAGCCATTACTAATTCTACCACATCCAGGGAATCAGCCCCTAAATCATCTATAAAAGAAGATTTCATAGCTATATCGTCTTCCTCCACCCCTAATTGCTCAACAGTAATATTTTTTATCTTTTCATAAACCGACATTTCCTTTACCCTCCTTGTAGGGGCGTTAAATTTAACGCCCCTACTTTTAATATAAAATTTAAAAATCACTTAATATTTATTTATTATTTTAACTTATTTCCTTATATGCAACTAAACATTTTTTTAGTGAATCCGGATCTTCAACGGAAAAAATATTTGTTTTACGGGCTATCTTTCGCATTAAGCCGCTTAATACAGTACCTGGTCCAACCTCAATAAAAAAATTAACCCCTTCTTTTAACAAATAAAGCATGCTTTCTTCCCACCGTACCGGGTGGGATACTTGACGGCTTAAAAGATTACGTACTTCTTCTTCATCTTTAACGGGTAAAGCAGTAACATTAGCCACCACGGGAATAACAGGCGGCTTAAGAGCGTTTATTTTGGCCAACTCCCCGGCTAATTTTTCGCCGGCCGGACGTATTAACGAACAATGAAAAGGGGCGCTTACCGGCAAGTAAACGCAGTGCTTTGCCCCTGCTTCTTTAACCAAAGTTACTGCCCTCTCCAGGGCCGGTAATTCACCGGCAATAACAATTTGGCCGGGACAATTATAATTAGCTACTTCTGCCACCCCATAAGCCCGGGAAGATTGACAAGCTTCAACTACCTTTGAGGCTTCACACCCCAAGACTGCCGCCATTCCGCCCTTTCCTAAAGGCACCGCTTCCTGCATAAATTGCCCGCGTTTGCGGACTAATTTAAGAGCTTCGGCAAAAGTAAATGTGCCGGCTGCCACTAAGGCACTATATTCTCCCAGGCTATGTCCGGCAGCCACCTTTGCCTTAACGCCTTCTTTTTCCAAAACCTTAAGACAGGCAATACTTACGGTCAAAATTGCCGGCTGAGCATTTATTGTTTTTTGTAATTCTTCTTCAGAACCATTAAAACAAAGCTGGCTTAATGAGAAGCCCAATACCTCGTCTGCCGCTTGAAAAATTTCCTTTGCTTCGGGGAAAGAATCAAACATTTTTTTCCCCATTCCCACGTATTGGGAACCCTGACCAGGAAAAAGATAGGCTTCTTTCAAGATTCTTCTTTCACCTGCCAGTTTGGTTTTTTAAGAATGGCTGCTGCTCCATTTACTACGTCAAGGATTATATCGCGCGCCGTCTGGACTTCTTTTACCATTGCCGAAACCTGACCCGCCATCACCGAACCGTGTTCAATATCGCCCTCTGCCATGGCAGCCTGCAAACGGCCAAGCCCTAGTTCTTCCATCTCTGCCTTCGAAGCATTGCGTTTTTCTAACTCTTCAAACTGCCGGCTTAATTTATTTTTTAACACCCGTACGGGATGACCGGTAGAAGTGCCGGTAATTACGGTATCCCTGTCCTTAGCTTTAATAATTGCTTCTTTAACTTTTTGATGAATGCGGCACTCCTTCGCGCACATAAACCGTGTCCCCATTTGCACCCCCGCTGCACCCAACATGAGGGCCGCCGCCAGGCCACGCCCGTCAAAAATGCCCCCGGCCGCAATTACCGGTACATTTACGGCTTCTGCTATTTGGGGCACTAAAACCATGGTGCTTAATTCACCTACGTGACCGCCGCTCTCCATTCCTTCGGCAATTAACGCGTCAATATTATAACGGGTCAAACGTTTGGCCAAAGCTACGGAAGCTACCACCGGAATTACTTTTATCCCGGCAGCTTGTAAAGAAGGTAAGTATTTTCCCGGATTACCTGCCCCGGTAGTTACCACCGGCACTTTTTCGGTTATAAGCACCGGTATAATTTCATCTACGTAAGGCGAAGAAAGCAAAACATTTACCCCAAAGGGTTTGGCGGTTAACTTCCTGGTCAAACGTATCTGTTCTGCTACCCAGGCAGCCGTCGCATTTCCTGAACCAATGATACCCAATGCCCCGGCCTCACTTACCGCGGCAGCCAACTCGGCAGTGGATACCCAGGCCATACCTCCTTGTAAAACAGGATATTTTATTTTTAATAAATCACAAAGAACAGTAGAAATCAATAAAATTATGACTCCTTTTTACGATCTAACTTGTAATCATACCACCGCATTAACATGGCTCCCCAGGTAAAACCTGTTCCTGAAGCAGTTAAAAGCAGGTGGTGACCATTCTTTATTTTTCTTTCTCTAAAAGCTTCCTCCATTACTAAAGGAATAGTAGCCGCGGAGGTATTTCCGTAACGGTCAAGATTTATAAGTACTTTTTCCAAAGGAATACCAAGTCTTTTAGCACAGGCATCAATTATTCGCCGGTTTGCCTGATGAGGGACAAGAAAATCAACATTTTCAATACTTATACCTGCTTGAGCTAAAACTTTTTCTGAGCAGTCACTCATGCTTGTAACCGCACATTTAAAAACTTCCCGTCCGTTCATGCGTGTAAAATGTAATTTCTTTTGTACTGTTTCCCCGGAAGCAGGCAGCCGCGACCCCCCGGCCGGTAAATAAAGAATATAGGATTTATCACCGTAACAACCTAATTGTGCATCCAAAATACCATACTCTGGAGGCACCATCCCAAGCACCGCCGCCCCGGCCCCGTCGCCAAATAAAATACTTGTTTCGCGATCTGTAGGGTCATTAACCCTGGTAAGCACCTCGGCTCCTATAATTAGAACATTTCTATATATCTGGTTGGCAATAAACTGCGCTCCTACCATCATAGCGTATATAAAGCCAGAACAACCGGCCGATAAATCAAAAGCAGCCGCCTGGCTACAGCCAAGTTGGCCTTGAACTATACAGGCCGTAGCGGGAAATAACATATCCGGGGTACTGGTAGCCACAATGACCAGGCCAATATCATCCGGGGAAATATTAGCGTCTTGCAGCGCCTGCCTGGCAGCTATCACCGCTAAATCCGAGGTAGCCTGCCGGGGCGAAGCCACGTGTCTGGTTAGCATACCGGTGCGGGAAAAAATCCATTCTTCATCAGCATTCACTATTGCGCTTAGGTCTTTATTGGTCACTACATTTTCAGGAACATACACACCCATGCCCACAATTCCCACGGCTAACTTTTCTTTTAATCGCAATCACATTTCACCTCTTGACTAATAGCGCTTAAAGGAATTCTATGGAAATTTAACATATTTTTTTCTATGCTATCTTGTATGGCCTGGACCAAAAGTTTTTCTACTGCTTCTTTGGATAGGCGAATAGCATTTTTAATTGCTTTAGCACTGGAACTACCGTGACATATAGTGACTACACCATTTACCCCCAGTAGATGTGCTCCTCCATATTCCGCATAATCTAATAGTTTTTTAAAGTAACGGATACTAGAAAAAGCAAAAAGAGAGCCTAGTTTAGTAAATAAATTTTTATCTATTTCTTCTTCAACCATTTTTATATAAGCTATGGCCATTCCCTCAATAGTTTTTAAGACTACGTTACCTACAAAACCATCGCAAACCACTACGTCCACCGTGTTAAAAAAAATATCTCTTCCTTCTACGTTGCCCATAAAATTTATATTTGCTTTTTGCAACAATGGGTAAGCGTCTATAGTAATTTCATTGCCTTTCGTTACTTCCACGCCTATGCTTAGTAACCCTATTTTCGGACAGGGATAATTTAATATTTTTTCGGCGTAAAGATAGCCCATCAAACCAAATTGCAGTAAATTTTTTGGTTTACAATTTACATTTGCCCCTGCATCTAATAAAACGGTACTATGTTGGTATCCGGGAATGATCACGGCAATTGCAGGCCGGTCAATCCCTTTAATTCTTCCTAATTCCAGCAGGGCAGAGGCCATAACAGCCCCGGTATTTCCGGCCGACAGCATGGCGGCTGCTCTTCCCTCTTTGACCAGTCGCATAGATTTTACTAACGAGGAGTTTTTCTTACGGCGGACGGCAGTTGCCGGAGAATCATGCATAGAAATTTCTTCACCGGCATGAACTATTTCTACCTGCTGCTTTATATTCTTACTTATTAATTTTTTTTGAATTTTTTCCTGGTCTCCCACTAAAATAACTTCCTGATTGTACTCTTCCATTGCCTCTATGGCCCCTTGAATAATTTCATCCGGACCATAGTCACTTCCCATTACGTCTACCGCAATTTTCAATTGCCGGTTACCTCCCCGTGATCATAAACAATTAACAATTACTAGAACATATAGCAAAGTATAAGATATATGTTAAATAAATGCAAGCACTACGAGCAGGACTTTAACTTATGTCTTTTCAACCATAGACAAATCAAGCAACATTTTTAAAGGTAACATTTAAGTGCTGTTTAAATGTTATTTCTATGATAAAACTTTTTTGCCCTTATAGTACCCACAGCCTGCGCAAACTTGGTGGGTCACAGTAAATTCATGACACTGTGGACATTTTACCAAATTTGGTGCGCTAATTTTCAATTGCGCGCGCCGCTTTCTACAATGACTTTTTGAAGCTCTTCTTTTCGGTACTCCCATTTTTAACCTTCCTTATAAAAAATTATGACAAACTTTGTTAAGTATAACAGAACTCATTATATTAAAGCCATTTCTTCTTTGTCAAGTAAAGCAATGGAGATACGGTGCTGACGCATCAAATATTTTACAAAGTTCTTTGAGTCTTTTTTCGACCCCCGGTTGTATGGTCCTTAGGCAAAGATATTTTTTTATTGTTGAAAAGGGATGTTCATAGTTGAAAAGGGATGTTCATAGTGGTATCCGTGGCGTTTTTTAATTTTAATAAGAAATATTTACCTTGTTTCTTTAAAAATAATTTTAAAAGCAGGAAAACATTACTCTTTGGCAAATATAATAAAAAAATAAAGGAATTATGGGGAAATATAAAAAAATAAAAATTAAAGGAATAAAGAAAGTAAAAGAAAATGTCAATAAATATATACCAGGATACACCTTTAAAATTAGCTTGACTCGTTAAAAATGCAAGATGTCCATATCAATACTTAAGTTAACGGCATAGCCATAAATATTTTTAATGAGGTGAATATAGATTTTAACATCCGTAGTCCTAACCCTTGAGGCTTTAAATGAAGCGATGCTGCCAGTTTCTCACGGCGCCTATGCCTTTGCGACGGCATTAAGTCTCTTGTTGCGGATTGACCCTTACTTTGCCCAGGAAATTCATGACCAACAGAAAATTAAGCCAATAACTGTTGGTCCCTTAACCGGTCCTTTTCAACAGGAAGGGACTAATTTTTGCCTTTCTCCTTCTCACCTGTTCTTCTGGCGATTAACGGGGCTGAATCAAGCCGCAAGCGAAAGGTTGTTATGCTTCTCGCCTGCGCTAGGCGGGCTCCGCATAAACAAGGCTGTTTTTAAGATTGTTCAGGTAGCCACCCAGGCCAACCAACACCCGGAGGCAGGTCAAGATACATACGCAAGCCTTGTTTCATGCTGGACGCACCAGAAGGAGGCGCCACCTGCCTTTACCCTTCATTTTGTTACGCCAACCACTTTCCGGCAGGGTTCTTTTGAAATTCCCTTTCCCCTGCCCCACCTGGTCTGGGGTTCGCTGCTTGATCGCTGGAACATGTTTTCCTCTTCCCTGATTTTAGATCGGGAATTTAAAAGGGAATTTGAGGAAGGGTTGCTGTTGGCTAACTGGAGAGGAGAAACCAGGCGCGTTGAACTGGGAAGAAGACGTACCGTGGGTTTTTTAGGAAAGTTTACTTATCGCCTTGCCGACTCGCATAAAAAACTACAGTCCCTTTTAGCCATGCTGGCTGAATTTGCATTTTACGCTGGCGTGGGCTGGCAAACTTCCCACGGTATGGGGCAATCCCGCTGGCTTTTTCCTTAATATATCTCCACTTACAGAGGTCAAGACCAAATTTTCTACCCTTAGCTTTGGAGCAGCAACAGATTTTTTTCAAGTT
Source organism: Peptococcaceae bacterium SCADC1_2_3 (assembly GCA_000681355.2). Taxonomy (GTDB): domain Bacteria; phylum Bacillota; class Desulfotomaculia; order Desulfotomaculales; family Nap2-2B; genus SCADC1-2-3. The sequence goes on along the minus strand of JJNX02000051.1, from coordinate 4,624 downwards.
TGAAGAGTAAAAAGACCATAGCCGGCACTTGTTTTGGCTCCCAAGCCGTAAGTGGTAAGGGTCTTCTTTAACCAGGAAACTGCTGTGGCTAAAACTTTTTCTCCTTTAAACTTCCCCCTCGTCAATACGCTGGTTGTCTTCTTTTTTAATTCCCAGGAAAAACCCCAGGCGGGCATTTTCTACCGTAAGAAAAAACACCGGTACCGGGTTATAGTAATCACCGGGTGGGAAGTTTGCTCCAGTATCCTGATAATATGGGGAGTAGTGGGGGTTCATGACCTCAACCACTACCCGGGGAGGTGTTGCAGGGTAAGCATCAAAAAAGTAAACTAAACCCTGCCGGCTGCCTGTGATGCTCTCGGCACTGCTTTCAAAAATCTGGCAAAACCCCACATCCATCAGGGTCTCCCTTTCGCTCCCCCCAAAAATTTCTTGAATTATTGCACTGCGTACTGCTCCTTTAACGGCACTTCCTGGTGCGTATGGAAAACCGTAGACATGATGCAGGGTAAGGGAAGTTTCGTAGACTGATTCCCCACCCAAACCCACCGCCAACCTCCAGGTAGTTTGTCCTTCTTCCTTTTTAAGCAAAAGACCTGTTTTGCGAAGTGTTTCTTCTTTTCTTTTTACTAAATCTTCAAATTTTACCCCTGGAAAATCAGTCTTAAGTGGCAGCCCGTCTCTTCCGGGTATAATAAACGCTTTTACTTTTGGACTGTACCTGGCCATCTTATTTAAAAACAGGCTAAAGTTGGAAATTTTATCTGGCAAGTATTTTTTGGTATCCTGGGGAAGGTAACAACAAAAAGCATCTAGCGGCGGGGTTTTTTTGTCTGTTTTTGCCGTTATTTCCTTTTGCCCGGCACCAGCTACAGGCTTTACTGCATCTTTACGGGGTAATTCCTTCCCCTCCACAATAATCTTCTTAATCTGTCCTTTTTCCCGCTCTACCTCACACTCTCTGCCGTTTAAACGTTCGTCCTTTATTTCATAAAAGGAGGAGAGAGGCATGGTTTTTCCGCTCCGCTTCCCACATGAAGCGGTGTTTCCACCAGAATAAAGAAAGGCCTGGCCATTTTAAACACAAACTTTCCCTCCTTAACCAAAAGATTTATGGTTTACGCAAAGTTATTACCGTAAACTCGCTTGCCGAAAGATTTTTCATCCGCTTTTCTTCAAAATGAAATTTATAGTTGACGAGAGTGTTAGTTATGCCATAGCAGATGACCACTTACCTTATTCTATTTAAAGGTTTTGCGATATGACAGATAGCAACAATTTCAATAAGTTCTCCCTTAAGGCGATAGACGATTCTGTGGTTTCCGTAAATCTTTTCCCTTAAGTTTTCATCTCAATATTCTGGAACAATCCGGCCTGATTTAGGGAATTGGGGAATAGCTTTAACTATGGTGGTTACTTTCTTTGCAAAAAAGATGGCGTAATATTCGGAATCTTTGGCAATGTAGTTACAGATTTCCTCCAAATTAGAAACGGACATTGGAGACCATTTTACCTTGAGAGCCATTTTGATATCCCTTTTTCAACTTCTTCATGAGGAATACCTTTCCCCTTATCAAGTTCCTTTAAGCCAGCATCAACCTGCAATTTGAAATACAATTCCGCCATAATGTCGTCAATAGTGACTTCATCTGGCAAGGATTGAATCATTTTTATGACTTCCTGTTTTACTCCTAACATATTTTTTACCTCCCTTATTATTCACAGTTAACGCCTTAATTCTTCCCTATCAGCTAAGACTGCCGTAAAATGATTCATCCAAGCTACTTCCTATTAAAAACGCTCTGACTTTTTCTGAAATACTGGAAAACCTTGTTTTCGTGGTAGATATCATCATGTTTATTATAACCTTATTAGCTTAACTGGGCAACCACTTTCCAAATGAATTGAATCTGGGTACTCTACACCATTTCAATGCCTCTATTGAAGCCTTCACCTTGTAACATCCTTTAGGGGCGACCGGCCGGTCGCCCCTACTTATCTTCCAGAAAGGGAAACCGCTAACCAGACTTTATTTCCCTTTCTCTCGGATCATTCTTCTTCATTCTTCTTCCCCTAAAAGTCTTTTGGCCAAAAAGCCAGAAATAATGCCTGCTCAAGGGCACCCGCTAATCCCCCTGGGTTTTAAAGACATCCGGAGGTTAGCGGAAAATAACCTCCGACTTGATTTTAAAATAAATGCACTTTTTTGTCAATCAAATTAAGGTTGTTTTATTCCAAGATGTCTTGTTAAAGCATCCTGAAGAATTTGCGAAAAATTAACGTTTTTTTCTTCCGCAATGGTATTCAACCACGCAGGAATAGTTAGTGTTTTTTTAACTGCTTTATTAGCATATTTTTTTGAGTACTCATCTAAATCAACACTAATAAGACTGACAAAACCATTTTCATATTCGTTTGGAACGACGTCTTTAATGTTTGAAGAGTTGGGCAACTGCTTATTATCTTCGACGTATTCTAATAACCAACCTGAAGCTGCATCAATAGCCATATCTACAGCTTCGGACAGAGTGTCACCTTCAGTAACGCAGCCTGGCAAATCAGGAAAAGTTACGGTGTAACCGCCTTCTTCGCAGGGATAAAAGCAAGCAGGATAAACCAATTTCAACATGATAACCCCCTTTATTTTTATATCATCTCCGCCACAAGCTGGGTTATTTCAACCCCGCTTGCTTTAGGATGGAATGTACTGTTTTAGTTTTTAAGTCTTTATTGTGATGTGGTATTGTTACTTTTCCGGGTTTGGTTGGATGTTTGTAGTAGTAGTGAGAGCCTGTTGCATATTCAAACTGCCAACCATCTTTATTGATTATGTTTTCTATTTCCCGGAATTTCACTTATTTTTCATTTCCTTTTCTATGGTTAAATTATAATACGTACTACACGTATTGTCAACAGAAATACATTGCAATGCTGTCAAGAACTTTTGGGTATTATTTTTCTTACCCTATTGCGGACCAGTATTTTTATTTTTCCTAAAGTTTAGCTAAAAAAAGATTAATTTAACCTAAATCCAAAACCTAAAGCCTTTAATTTGAGACAAAACCAAGACTATCATGATGAGTACTATTAGGTTATAGGCTATAGGCTATGATGAGATATTAAACTGGTGAAATCCCGCAAAGTTTTGCGAAAAAATCTCTAGCCATCTGTTTTTCTTTTAACCCAATAGTTTAGGTGCTCGTACCAAAGCTATTTTCTCTTTTTCTATTTGCTCCCAATATTGGCCAGGATGCTCCTATATGTTTAAATCTACGGGCGTTTGTTCTACCCCACATTAGAGCTAATAGCTCCTAATCCATTGGCAAGTTCCGGCTTTGGGCCAGATCGATTCCGCCAATCAACAATTCCTTCCCAAACGTTATTCATAAGAAAAAAGAAAATTTAATAATCCTTTAAAGTACGAATATGCGTTATTGTCATAAGCAATTACCCACTTAAACAATTCCGCTATTATTTCTCCCCTAGCTTTTTTTACTTTAGATTCATCCTTTTTTTGGTGCTTGCATAAAAGCTTTCAGTACTGTACAATATAACATAGATGTTATACACACTGGAGAAAAATGAGAAAAATAGTCTTTTACGAAACAGCTTCAGGGAACAGACCAGTCGCTGATTACATCAGCAGGGTTGACGCAAAAGCTAAGGCCAAAATCGCTCGGGGAATTGACTTATTGGAAGAGTACGGCGTTGCTCTAGGTCTGCCGCACGTCAAATCATTGCCTGGCACGGATGGTTTGTGGGAGTTGCGTGTTCCTTTCGGTGGCCAAGCATACCGGGTGTTGTTCTTTCTTGACGATGAAAAGATTATTTTTCTCCACAGCTATACGAAAAAAAGCCATAAATTACCCAAAAGGGACCTTCAGACCACGATTTCTCGAATGAAAGACTACTTGCAAAGGAAGTGATACAGATGGATTGGCATGAACTAAAAAGCCAACTTTTAAAAGACCCGGAATTCAAAAAAGAGTACGATGCTTTGGAGCCCGAGTACCGACTGCTCAGGACAATTATAGACCAACGTCTTAAGAAAGGATTCTCCCAGGAAATGCTGGCCCGTATGATTGGTACCAAACAGGAAGCTATTGCCCGGCTGGAAAGCGGCAGGGCCAACCCCACTCTCCGTTTTCTTAAAAAAGTGGCGGCGGCCCTGGACGCAGAACTGGAGATAAACTTGCAGCCTAAAAGCAATTGTTAAGAGAGCGGGGAACCGCTAACCAGACTTTATTTCCCTTTCTCTCGGATCATTATTCTTCTTCATTCTTCTTCCCCGAAAAGTCTTTTAGTTAAAAAGCCAGAAACAATGCCTCCTCAAGGGCACCCGCTAATCCCCCTGGGGTTTTAAAGACATCCGGAGGTTAGCGGAAAATAACCTTCAGCGTGATTTTAAAATAAATATACTTTTTTGTCAACAATTTTTGGGTGTTTGATGCTGTCAAATTAGCACCCCCACCCTAACCCTCCCCCGTCAAGGGGGAGGGGATAAATAGTAACTTTCAGCAGCTTCCTCTTTATGCCATATCTGGAAGACGGAAAAAAGAAAATTCCTATGGGATCAAGTTAAAATGGGGCGTTCCAGGGTTTTGTAAATAACGGGGAAGAAGAA
>JJNX02000050.1 GCA_000681355.2 Peptococcaceae bacterium SCADC1_2_3 | reverse complement strand
GGGAAAAGTATGATTATAAAAAATTTAGAGGAGGTAATAGGAACAGAAAATGACGTTGGGGCGGAAAACTGGCAAAGCCGCCGTCTTCTTTTAAAAAAAGATGGTATGGGCTTTTCCTTTCACGACACCATAATTTGGGCCGGAACCGAAACCCTCATTTGGTACAAGCACCACGTGGAAGCAGTATACTGTATTGAGGGGGAAGGAGAAATTGAACTGACCGGGGAGGATATTGTTTACCCCCTTAAACCCGGCACAATGTACGCGCTTAACGGTCACGAAAAGCACTACCTGCGGGCCAAAAGCAATATGCGGCTGGTATGTGTCTTTAATCCTCCGTGTACGGGTAAAGAAACCCATGATAAAGACGGCTCTTACCATCTTCCTGTGGAGGAACCGGAGAAAACCTAAAATATTTTAAAGGCCAAAAAATAATAAAAGGAGGCAAATTTATATGGAAGAAGTAAATATCGGCATCCCACAAAACAACAAAAAGACTGTACCCCATGGGACAGTGAAAATTGCTGATGAAGTAGTAAAAATTATTGCCGGTTTGGCCGCCAGTGAGGTACCTGGAGTAGCCGGGATGAGTGGCAGGATAGTAGAGGGAATAGCTGAAAGGCTGGGAAGGAAAAATCTTTCTAAGGGAATTAAAGCAGAAGTAGGAGAAAAAGAGACAGCAATAGATATTTCTATTATAGTTGAGTACGGGACAAGAATTCCTGAAGTAGCCTTCCAAATCCAACAAAAAGTAAAGGAAGTTGTCCAGAACATGACGGGGTTAAAAGTAAAGGAGGTAACTATAAACGTACAAGGGGTTAACTTAGGAGGAATAGAAGAAAAAGAGGAAGTTTAATTTTTATACTCAAACTTAATATGCGGCTGGTATGTGTCTTTAACCCCCCGTGTACGGGTAAAGAAACCCATGATAAAGACGGCTCTTACCATCTTCCTGTGGAGGAACCGGAGAAAACCTAAAATATTCTAAAGGCCAAAAAATAAAAAAAGGAGGTAGTATAGTAGTATAATGGACGAAAGGGATGTTTACAGGGCTAAGGAGGCAATGCAGTCTGTAATGAAGAAAGGCAATATGAGGCCGGTACTGATTATTGGAGCAATTCTGGTTGTTTTTCTGTTTTTACATCCATGGGCTCAGATTGGGGCAGGTGAAAGAGGGGTTGTCCTTAATTTTGGCGCTGTTCAGGAAAATGTACTTGGAGAAGGGTTGCATTTCAGGATACCTATAATGCAGAAGGTTGTCCCGATGGATGTTAAGGTTCAGAAATCTTTAACAAATGCCGCTGCTGCATCGTCTGACCTTCAGGATGTGAGTTCAGAGGTTGCGCTTAACTATCATATAGTTCCAGATAAGTCAAGTATTGTTTATCAATCCATTGGCATACACTTTAAAGAACGAATCATAGACCCTGCAGTGCAGGAGGTGGTAAAGGCTGTGACAGCCAAGTATTCAGCAGAAGAGCTTATCACAAAGAGGCCGGCGGTAAGCGAGGCGATGAGAGCAACCCTTACCGAAAGACTCATGGTGCACAATATGGCAGTTGATGCATTTTCTATCGTCGGTTTCAGCTTCTCCAAGATATTTATGGAAGCCATTGAATCAAAGCAGACAGCAGAACAGCTTGCACTAAAGGCAAAGAGAGACTTGGAAAGAATAAAGATTGAGGCAGAGCAGAAGGTTACAGCAGCCAAGGCAGAGGCAGAGTCCTTGAGGCTGCAGAGAGCAAATATTTCAACAGATCTTATAGAGCTTAGAAAAATAGAGGCCAATCTCAAGGCTATAGATAAATGGAATGGGATACTCCCACAGGTTACAGGTGGTGGAGCTGTGCCATTTATTGGCGTAGGTGAGATAGAGAAAAGATAAACGAATAATCATAAAAAAGGTAGAGAATCCCATTGTTTAGATATTTTATTCTGCTTACTATTGCAGGTATTGTGGGGAGCATTATAGCTACAAGAAAAGGGTACAGCCCGATATGGTGGCTTATACTATGTGCCCTTTTCCCTTTGCTTATTATTGTTATTGCATTGCTTCCACCTATGGTATCTAAAGGGTATACCAAAAAGTGTCCTTACTGTGCAGAGATCATTAAAGAAGATGCAATAGTTTGCAAGCATTGTGGCAGGGATCTGCCCATAGAGATAATCAAGGTGTCCTCATATTATAAGGATTAAACCATGAAATGGTAATACGTAAACCAGGTTTTGGAGATAGGGAAGCAAAGGGACGTTCTTTTGCTTCTTATTTAATTTTCCTCCCAAACGAAACTATTTTGTCAGTCCAGAGGAGCAAAATTTCCTGGCTATTTCCTCCACGGAAAGGTTAAATTCTCTGTTCAACTGGTGCATGAATGCCCTGGTTTTAAATTCTATGGGCTCAATTCTGGTTAAAAAGTCCTTGTTGCCGTTATGCCGCTCCCTTAAAGATTTAAACCTTTCTTCCAGGGAAGTAGGTCGGTCATGTTCCACTAAAAAATCAACCAGGGGAATAAGTTTTTCTTCAAAAGAGAAGGGTAAAAAATCCCTTTTTGGCAATCCGTAACTTAATGCTTCTTCGCTGTTTAAAAAAACATGAGAGGCGCAAATAAAAGCTTCTTTTGGGTAGCCTAAATCAACTAAAAGTTTATACCCTTCCACCCCGTGTAAAACGGGGTGGTGGGTTTTATATCTTCCGATATCATGGAGCAGAGCGGCACAGCGGATAAAATCAGGGTCAAGCGCGTACTTTACGGCAAATGTTTCGGAAAAATAAGCTGCCAGCCGGGATACGGCCAGGCAGTGTTGAACCCAGGACGCATTTTTTCCGTACCTGTTTAATAAGTCAAGCGCTTCGTTATAAGAAAGCAAATTAATCACCCCTTAATGCAGTTTAATTCTTCTTATATTTTTAAATGAAAAATTTATTTTTCAGGATAGATTATCAAAAAACCCACTTTATTAACCTTCCCTTATCTTTCGATAATGTAAAGAGTATACCAGGTTACCGTCCACTAAAGTAGCCAGTACTACCGGAAATTCTTCCTCCAGACGTACCAAAACCAGGTCCGCCCGGCGGCCTGCTTCTATAGCCCCAACTTCACCGCTTATTCCTGCGGCAGCAGCAGGATTGGTAGCTACCAGTGAAACAGTCCGGGAAAGGGAGCCCGATCTTTTAGCCAACTGGAAGACAGCACCCAGCATGGCGGCCGGGTAGTAATCCGAGCATAAAATGTTGGCGGCCCCTGCCTTTATTGCCTCGGTGGCCCGCATATTTTGAGCCTGGGAGACTCCCCGGATTACATTAGGCGCACCCACGCACACATTCATGCCCAACTGGCGGGCATAATGGGCCGTTTTCAGGTTTACCGGAAACTCGCTAAGGGTGATGCCGAGTTTTTGGGCAAATTCCACCCTTGCCGGGCTGTCGTCGTCGTGGGCGGCCATGGGTATGCTCATTTTTCTTGCCTCTTCCGCCAGGCGGCGTACCCCGGCTAAAACCTCTTCTCTATCTACGTTTTTTAAACTCAGGTGTTTTGCCAGTTCTTCTTCGGCAATACCATAAGACCAGCTTACCCATTCTTTATATTTTCCCAACTGGCGGAACTGTCCCTGCCCTGGAGTATGGTCCATAAAAGAAAGCAGATCAACTACCCCTTCCGATAATAACTCTAAGATGAGGGGAATGGCGGAAAGATCAGTAATTTCATAGCGCAGGTGAATACGATGGCGGATTAAAGCAGGTCCGGCAGCCAATTGCACAAGACGGCGAATCACCCGGGCTGCCAGTTCGTTAGAACGTAAACCCAGTTGTTCTTTGGCAAAGGAAAGAGAGTGAAAAATGGTGGTGACTCCACAACCGGCAAGTCGCTTTTCCAGCTCGCGAAAGGCCACTTCCACCGGAAATATTGCCCGCGGGCGAGGCTCAATTTCTCGTTCCAGAGCATCGCTGTGCAAATCAACGCAGCCAGGCAAAACCCAGTTATCCCCGGCATCAATTACCCCGCCGTTTGCTTCTTCTTTAATTTTAATGCTCGGGCAAAAAAGGTTATCACCCGGCGCTATTGCCTCAACTTTCCCTAGTTCCGGCTCTTTTAAAGCAGGCGGACTAATGTCTGTAATTATTCCTTTTGAGATTTTAATCCTGGCCCCTTTTATTACCCCCCTTGAGGTAACTACCCGGCCGTTTATGATTAACAGTTCACCATTCATGCAAATTTCCTCCTAAGGTTACTTAGACAAAGAAAAAACTTTACTTTTTCCAATCAAGGCTGCTCTCTAAGACAAGTATATTATCAACTACCTGGTTTGCGGCCTCAAGGTCGTGAAATATACCAATTATGCTGGTTCCCGCGGACTTAAGCTCGGCAAGCAGGTTTAAAACCACTCTTTTATTTTCTGCATCCAGAGAGGCGGTGGGTTCATCTAAAAGCAAAAGACGCGGCCGGGTAATCAACGCCCGGGCCAGGTTTATCCGCTGCTGTTCTCCTCCACTAAAGGTAACCGGGTAAGCATCCCATAATTTCCGGGTAATGCCTAGACGGGTTAAATATTCCCCGGCCTGCTGCCGGCCTTCTTCCACCGCCCAGCCTTGCTGCCAGAGCCTTTCAGCCACTATATCAATTGCGGGAACCCGCGGAATGATTCTTAAAAACTGCGCCACATAGCTCATTTCCTGGCGGACTTGCAAGACCTGGTAATCTGATGCCCTGGCCAGGTCAATTTCGCCGCAACTGGGTGATAAATAACGGATAAAGCCGCTGGTGGGCAAGTAGGTGCGGTAAATGCACTTTAATATTGTAGATTTACCAACTCCACTAGGCCCTAAAAGACCAAGAAAAGCACCGCGGGGCAAACTAAAGGAAATATTTTTACAACCAGTAATCATTTTGCCCCTCAACACATGCAAAGTAAAGATTTTGCAAAGATTTTCTACCTTTATAATTTCCTCCATCCGCTTTCCTTCCTTATAGTAAAGAGTTTACCAGCAACTGGGTATAGGGATGCTGGGGATCTTCTAAAATCTGGTCGGTAAGGCCGCTTTCTACCACCTGTCCGTTTTTCATTACCAGTGTGCGGTCAGTCAATAAACGGATTACCCCTAGATCATGGGAAATCACCAGCATGGCAATGCCCATCTGGTGCTGCAGTTGTCTGATTAAGTCCAGTACCCTGGCCTGCACGGAAACATCGAGACCGGTGGTTATTTCGTCTAAAAGGAGCAGCGGAGGGTTATGGGCCAAAGCCTTGGCAATTTGCACCCGTTGCTGCATCCCCCCGCTAAAATTGCCTGGCAACTCATCCATCCGTTCCACCGGCACCTCAGTTTTTACCAGCAACCGGGCGGCTGACTGCCGAACCTGGTCCACACTTCTAACCCCGGCTGCCAGCAGCTTTTCCGCTATATTGCCCCCGCAAGAAAAATTAAAATTCAACCCCAACTGAGGATTCTGGTAAACTATACCCAGCAGGTAATTGCACAGATACCTTTTACGCTGGGCATTTTCCTGAAGAATATTAATTTTCCCTTCCCCGTAACAGGCAAGGTAGGCTTCCCCACCCGTGGCCTCTTCGTCAAAATACAGGCAGCGCACCAGCGTGCTTTTGCCGGAACCGCTCTCCCCCACCACCCCTAAAATTTCTCCCGCATGCAATTTTAAAGAAATCCTGTTGCAGGCTACTACTGAACCGCACTCAGGGCACAATTGCCTTTCGGCTTGCGCCCCTGTTAATTTAAGGCAATAAGAACACTGGCTGCCGTAAACTTTTACCAGTTCCTTCACTTCCAACAGTAGATTATTTTTTTCCGGGACCAACAATTTTCTCCTCCCTCACCGCAGACTGTATTTTTAGCCTTTGCGCACAAAAAGCTGTATCTGAGCAGGCGTAAATTTTTTGACCCGTTTTAGAATTAAATATTTCGTCTAAAAAGGAGTCTTTACTCCCACAATAAAAACAGGTTTTTCCAGAAAAATCCTCCACCTGAAAGGGGCGGTCGGAAAACTCCAGGGGAACAACTTGGGTATAGGGGCCAACGGCGTAAATCCTTTTTTCCCTCCCCGCGCCAAATAAATAAAGGTTTTGAGCCATGTTTAATTTAGGAACATCCCAGCGGGGAATGGGAGAAGGGTCCATAATGTAGCGTCCGTGCACCAGTACCGGGTAACGGGCCCCAATGGTAATTTCTCCCCAGTTTACAATATCTTCATAGAGGTAAACCCACATCCGGCTGTAATCCTGTTCGGCGTGCATCTGCCTGGTTTTTTGCTCGCTGGGCTCAATAAGGCGTAAAGAGTCCGGATAAGGCACCTGGAGGACCAAAATTTGCTTTTCGGTTAACGGTTCCTCGGGAATGCGGTGCCGGGTTTGAATAACGGTAGCCCGGCCGGTTTCAAAGGTGGTTTTAATTCCTGTAGTCATCGCCACCAGTTGGCGCAAACTTACCGCGTTCACGCTATCGTCACAACCCTGGTCAATCACCTTTAAAACATCATCCGGCCCCACTAAGGAAAGGGTAATTTGCAAGCCCCCTGTCCCCCAGCCCCGGGCAATGGGTAATTCCCGGGAGGCAAAGGGAACCTGATAGCCGGGAATAGCCACAGCCTTAAGAATCTTCCGGCGTACTTCCCGTTTGGTGTGTTCGTCCAAAAAAGCAAAATTATAACCGGCTTGTTTTTGCGGGATCAAATCTTTAATCGCCATTTTCTCTTTCCTCCCCCAGCCGCCGGATAAATCGCAGGCGGTCCAGATCAGACTGAAAGGTAATATAATGGGGCAGTTTGTAATGAGCAGCAAAGCCGGAAGACTCAATACCGTCCACAATGGAAAGGACAAATTCCTGGTCTTCGGCAGGAAGTTTTGGCCTTTTGGTTTGCATGGCCCGGTCCAGCACAGCCATGGAAATAGCCTTTAATTCGTTGTGTCCAAAGCACAAGCCATAACCCAGGGTAAACTGGGGCTTATTTCCTCTTTTTGCTGCTTCCGGTTTTGCTGCTTCCGGGCGGGCAATTACTTCTGCTTCCGTGACCAGCACCTGCCCCACATATACTTTCTGCCCCTTAGCATCGAAAATATTTAAAGGCAGGTACCCAACCCGCAACTCACCAATGGTGGGGTGAATATCACCATAACCCTTCATGCTGCTGTACGCCAGGGCCAAAAGGCCCCCCGTTTCGCCCCGGGCCATTGCCTGTAAAGCTGCGGTGCGGGAAGCAGGAAAAGACAGGGCTTCCCTGGTAATATCCGGCGGCTGCGGGCGTATTTCTTCTTCCTTTGCCAGTAAGCCTTCCGCCCGCAAAAGGTCAACCACTTTAGGAAAGGAAGGCGCCTCTTCAAGAACTTCCAGTTCTTTTAAGTACTCCCGGCAAAATTTTAACACCTGTTCAGTTTCTTCCTCTGCCAGGTTAAAATCAAGCAAGCGTTGGGTATAGTCCCGGGAAGGACCCAAGAATTGCCCCCCGGGAATGTCCTTAAAGGCAGCGGAAATGCGCCGGATAATTTTCATCTGTCTGGTATCAGCCGGGACTGAAATATAGTTGCGGGGCCGGGTGGAACGATAAGCCCTTAAGATAAAAGATGCCTCTATGGTATCTCCTTCTGCCTGTTTTAAGGCCAGGGCAGCGTAAAAGGGAGCGTATAAGGAGCCCTCACTCATTACTTTATCCACCGCCAGGCGCATTTGCTCTTGAATCTGGCGCACTTCAAGCGGGGGAGCGTCGCCCTTTAAGCGAAAGTAGCGAAGCAGCCTGGCTGCCTCCAAAATAGACTGGGTTCCTCCTTTTACCGCTACGTAACCCAAAAATTATTCGCCTCCTTGTCCCATGCTGTCTCCTCAATTTGGGTGGCGCGCGGAAAACAGGTTATTGTCCCATCACTGCCCAACAGAACGTAATCCACCCCCAAGGGGTATTCACCGTTAAGGGCGTTAAAATGCGCAAAGATGGAAGAATGTAAACCACTTAAGAAGAGCTGGTTGCTTTTTAGTACCCCCGGGCCGGAAAGATTTACCAGCAGCCCCTTTTGGCCAGGCAAGGGGGCCGGCAGTATTTTATCTATGGTTAAAATAATTGTGGCGCTCTTGTCCGGACATTCCAGGGTACCCCTTTTGACCAAAGCCAATTGGGGCAGTTCTCTTTCCCCGGGGGCCAGGATATAGTCTGCCTCCGGCAGGTCCACAGCGCGGCTGCCGGTGGCAAGAGCCAGATAGTTTGTTTTTTCCTCCTGATTTTTATAGCCCAGCACGCTAAAGGTAACCTCCCTATCTAAAAGTGTAAAGGCAACTGCTGCGGCGTAAGACCACTCGCCGGCACCTGACAAGAAGTTGACCCGGGTTAAAATGCCCATCTTTCCCGGCCGGGCTACGCAGTCCAGCAAACAACGAAAAATTTTTTGGGTTTCAAAAGGGTTTAAACCGCCCAGACTAATCATATATGGTCCATCACCTCAAAATCCACCCTGGTACGGGCCACAAGGCTAAATTCCGTTTTTTTTCGCTGTTGGATGGTATTCTCCTGCTCCGCAAACACGGATAAAATTTTTGGCGCCAGGGGGTGCTTTCCTGCTATTGCTCCCTTTAAAAGGGCTGCACACAACGCTCTTTGGGGTTCGTCCCCCAGGGCAAAGCCCTGGACATAGGTTCCTTCAATTTCCACCGCACACTCGGTGATCAATACTTCCCCCAAATTAAAGTGGTGTCCTTGAACCGTTTCAAAAACCTGCATCATTACTAAACAGGCAGACGGCTCCTGGATTATTTTTACTCTTGCCTGGCTTGCCAACTCTTCAGCCAGTTCAATGAACACGGGCAACCCCCCTTCAGCCAAAAGATAATCAATTCTATCAATATCTTCCAATAAACTCTTCCTTCCTTAAATTACCTTCTTTCGCAGGCGGGCCGACAAAGTATCGGCCAGGGTTACGGTAATTAAAATCATTAGTAAAATACTGGTTGTATCCGGGTATTTAAAAAGCCGCATGCTGGTAATTAGTTCAAAACCAATTCCCCCTGCCCCCACCAGGCCCAAAACAGTTGCGGCCCGGATGTTATGCTCCCAGCGATAAAGGTTAAGGCTGATAAACTCCGGCAGCACCTGGGGCACCACACCGTAAACAATTACCTGCAGTTTATGAGCTCCGGTAGCCTCCAGGGCTTCAATGGTACCCGGATCGACATTCTCTATTGCTTCCGCGTAAAATTTGCCCAACATACCGGCAGAATGAAAGGCCAGGGCCATTACGCCGGGGAATGGACCCAGTCCAACGGCAGCCACGAAAATCAAACCAAAAACTATTTCTGAAATAGCGCGTAAGGCATTGAGAATTGCCCGGGCAGCGTTATAGACTGCCGGGTGAGGAGCTATATTGGCCGCCGCCAGTAAACCCAGGGGAATGGAAATTATTATGGCCAGGGTAGTTCCCCAAAGAGCTATTTGAAGGGTTTCCACCGTTGGCCGAACCAACTGAGGAATAAGGCTTAAATTTGGGGGCCAAAGGCGTTGAAAAAAGTCCATCATGTAGGGATAGCCCCGGATTAATTCTCCCGCGCTAAGGTTGGTCCCGTGAGCACTCCAAAAATAAACGCCAAAAACAAAAGCCAGGATAAGCGCCCTTTGAAAAGTCAGCAAACGGGGTTCTGCCTTTTTTATTTCCCCGGAACTTGCAGAAGAACCCAAGGCTAATTCACCCTGCTTAAGGCGCAGGCATATTCTATTTCTCTAAATAGACCTGCGCCGCCGGTTTCTTTGTTTGCCGGTCTTTCGCCATAAATGTCCTCCAGCTCTTTTTCCCCTACCTGGGTAATCGGTCTATCCATTACCACCTGCCCGTCACAAATGCCTACCACCCGCCGGGCATATTTCATGGCCAGTTCTACATCATGGAGGCTCACAATTACCGTAATCTTGTCTTGATGGTTGATTTCCAGTAAAGTTTCCATTATGCTGCGGGATGATTTAGGGTCCAGGCTGGCCACCGGTTCATCGGCCAGAAGTATTTCCGGCTGTTGAGCAAGCGCCCTGGCAATGCCCACCCGCTGCTGCTGTCCCCCGCTCAACTGGTCGGCTCGCTGGTAGGCCTTTTCCTTTAATCCCACCCGCTCCAGACAGGACATGGCTAGTTTTACGTCCTGGCGGGGGAAAAAACGGCAGCAACTGCTCCAAACAGGACTATAGGAAAGCCTGCCGCAAAGCACGTTATCCAGCACCCGCAGTCGTCTGACCAGGTTAAACTGTTGAAAAATCATCCCCACCTGACGGCGCAGTTTTCTTAAGGAACAATTATTTTCTGCCCCAATTTGGATGCCGTTTATTTCTATCTTTCCTTGGGTTGGCTTAACCAGGCCATTGATGCAGCGCAACAAGGTGGACTTGCCTGCCCCGCTTGACCCCAGCAAAACTACAAACTCGCCCTTTTGTATTTCCAGGTTAACGTCCTGTAACGCCTGTACTCCGTCAGGATAGATTTTACTTAAACCGGCAAACTTAATCACGACTAAATTCCTCCCTATTTAAATTTATACGGCCTTGGTTTTTCCTTTAAAGAGTCCTGGGGCAAAGCCCCAGGACTTACTTCTTGTGCCGGTCTTTACCTACTTCATTTTTGTAAGGTCAAGGTCTAATACTTTAGCCGTTTCCCTGACTATATCGTAATCACTGTCCTTCGCTTCCTCGTAACGGATAATTTCACCGTAACCTCCCAGCGCCTGCGGATTTTCCCGGTGCATATTTAAGAAAGCCTGTCTAATCTTTTCCTTTAACTCTTCCGGTAAATCCTGGCGGTAAGCAATTGGGGAGCCGGGCAGGGGGTCGGATTTAGCAATAATAATGTTTTCTTCAGGAGAAATAAGCTTTTTTGCTGCCATTTTTTCGTAAGTAATGTCGCTATCTGCTCCGGCAGCCGCCTTTTTATTTTTCACGGCCAGTTCTACCGCGTCATGCCCTCCGGCGTAAACTACATTCTTAAAATCTTTTTCCGGGTCAATACCGGCCTTTTTCATCATTGACCGGGGAACAAGGTTGCCCGAGGTAGAAGCGGGGTCAACAAAAACAAAGTCCCTGCCTTTGAGATCATTTAGTGTTTTGATCCCGCTGTCTTTGTGGGTAATAATAATGCTGTGATAAGTTGATTTGCCGTTACTGCGTACACCCACGGCAAAACATTCGGCGTCCGCCTTATCTGCCGCCAGGGCATAGGAGAAAGGACCAAAGAAAGCTACATCAATCTTTTTTGCCCGCATGGCTTCAATAACGCCGGTGTAATCTGTGGCCACGAATGTTTTTACTTTTGTACCTAACTTATTTTCCAGATAAGTAATGGTACCATCAAACCGTTTTAACATTTCTTCCTGGTCTTCTGCGGGAATAAGCCCTATTTTTATTTCTTCTGTTTGGGCAGCCGGCTGTCCTCCAGGCGAAGAAGATTGAACAGCCGCCTTTTCCTGCTTGCTGCCGCAGCCAGCCGTAAGCAACAACGTTATTACCAGCGCAGGTAATAATATCAGCCATTTTATTTTCTTAAACATGTTTTTCCTCCTCTTTGGTAAATTTGTTCAGGGTTTGAAACAACTTTACTTTATTTTCCTAATAAATCCCGGGCAAAACAAACACCTCCTTTTAAATAAAATCCACGCTGATTTTACAGCGGTCACTCCGGAATCTGCTGAGGCTGTACTCAACAGGGATGCCGTCCTCAGTAATCATAAGACTTTCCACTTTCAAAATGGGCTGATCAACCGGTACCTGCAGGGCCAGGGCATCTTCTGTTGACGGAAAGGCAGCGTGGAAAACTGAGCGCAGGCGCACCGGCTTTAAGCCGTAAGCTTTTTCCAGCAACTCGTAAAGGGAAGTAAAATCTTTAATCCTTTTAGGCAGGCCAAAGACGCTTAAAGCAGGAATATGCACGGTGCTGAGGCAAAAAGGCGCATGACTTGCAAAACGGAGTATTTCTAGAATTACTACCTTTTCAGTTGGAGAAAGACGTAATTTTTCTGCTGCCTGGGGAGGAACTAATGTTTCCAGTACCTGCAGCACTTTTGCTTCCGGGGTCAGGCCAAGTTCTAAGATGTTTTGGGTAAAACGGTGCCGGCGGGCATAACGGTAATGCACCACCTCCCTGGCCGGCGGGCACACAAAGGTTCCCCTGCCTTTTTCCCGGTACGCCAGCCCTCGGAAAACCAGTTCACCTATGGCCTGGCGGACAGTATGGCGGTTAACCCGGTAAACAGCACTGAGTTCCTTTTCCGAAGGAAGCTTATCGCCGGCCAAGAAGCCGCCCTTTTCAATTTGGTGCCCAAGAATACTGGCCAGTTGCAGGTAATAAGGAATACCGTTTCTCTTATCAATTTTTATTACTTCCATTATTAAACCCCTGTCTAGACATCTAGAAAAGCTGCCTTAAAATAAAACACCCCAGCTTTTTATTGCCTTTGCCTGCCCACTAAAGGCTTGCCTATTTTTTAGCTGCGCAACATGTAAAAGCTGGGATTTTTATTTAATTTTTATTTTAAGTACCTAAAACCAAAACAGCATTTAACGCAATTAATTATAAACGATAAGTATTAAGGCAGTGTTAAGATTGTGTTAAGATTGTGTTAATTTTTATATTTCAAAACTGTGCACGGTATGTTTGTTGCACACAGTCCAGGTGTAGAAAAAAAAGATAATTGACGACCATATGGTGAGGATATTTGCTGCTTGTTGAGCCTTAACAATACCTATGCGCAAAGTCTACACGCAAAATTTTCGATTGACCCGGAAGAATATTGAACTGACCGGAGAGGATATTATTTACCCCATTAAACCCGGCACCATGTACGCGCTTAACGGCCACGAAAAGCACTGTCGGCGGGCCAAAAGCAATATGCGGCTGGTATGTGTCTTTAATCCAATCCCCCTTGTACGGATAAAGAAACCCATGATAAAGACGGCTCTTACCCTCTTCCCGGGGAGGAACCAGAGAAAACCTAAAATATTCTAAAGGCCAAAAAATTAAAAAAGGAGGATCTGGAGTGTCAACTTATAACCACAACTTGAAGCTAGGACAATTTAAACAATAACCACTACTTTACACCGGGGGGCTAAATAGCAATGAGATATTGTTTGGTGACAAAAGAAATGGTCAGTGTTACCGGGGAGACTGATGAAACGTTATTTTATTTTGGTATTTTCTTTTATTATTTTTATTATAAGGAAGGTTTTTGATGTTATTTGACGAATTAGTTAATAAATCCATAATTTATGTTACCCGGCAGGTCTTATACTGTGCGTCTGTCATTGTTGATTAGTTTATTAATTTTCTGGAGATGAACTGTAATGGTGGAACCCCTTGCCGAACAGGTTATGTCAAGAATCAATCAGGCGGCCGAAGTGTACCACCGCTTCATCATCATAGTAGCCCCAGCCGGAACGGGAAAAACAACTGCGCTTCAAGATATTCACGAGCGTACGGGTGCGCCCCTGATCAACGTCAATCTCGAGCTTTCCCGCCGCATGCTTGAACTTACCGGGCGCCAGCGGGCACTGCAACTTCCCCGCCTCCTCTCGGAGATAGTGAATGCTTCTGGCGGTGACGTAGTTCTGCTTGATAACATTGAATTGATGTTTGATATATCTCTCAAACAAGATCCTCTGCGGCTTCTTCAAGGACTTTCCCGAAACAAGACGCTGGTCGTGACCTGGAACGGATCTGTCAACGGCGGCTATTTGACCTATGCCATGCCGGAACACCCTGAATATCGACGATACATGATCAGAGATTTGATAATAGTAAACCCGGAGAAATCAGAAGTAATGAGTGAAAAGTGAGGGCGATGAGCAAAGACACATATACTCGTCACTTAATCCTCGTTACCCGTCACTTATGGGCAAAACCACATGGGGGTATGCACGATGAAATACAAAGACCTGATTCAATTCGAACCCATCGAAACCGTGGTGCAATTGCGGGACGCCGGCGAGGCGGCCGCCGCCCGGCAGCTTGTCCGGACCTATGTCATCTCCGGGGAGATGGCCGAGAAGCTGACCGGCCTCGTCATTCCCCAGCTTCAGTTTGACCGGCCGGCCGACAACAAGGGACTTATGGTTGTCGGCAACTACGGTACCGGTAAGTCCCACCTCATGTCGGTAATCTCCGCCCTGGCGGAGAACGGGGAACTTTCCTCGTACCTGAACGATAGCGGCGTCGCCGGCGCAGCGGGCAAAATCGGCGGCCGCTTCAAGGTGGCGCGCACCGAAATCGGAGCGACCACCATGTCCCTGCGCGACATTCTCGTGGCTGAACTGGAGGAGTATCTGGCGGCCATCGGGGTGGCCTACTCATTCCCGTCGGCGGCGGATGTATCCAATAACAAACGGGCCTTCGAGGAGATGATGGCCGCTTTTCACCAGGAGTACCCCGACCACGGCCTGCTCCTGGTGGTGGACGAACTGCTCGACTACCTCCGCAGCCGCAAGGATCAGGAACTCATCCTCGACCTGAACTTCCTCCGGGAAATCGGCGAAGTCTGCAAGGACCTGCGCTTCCGCTTCATCGCCGGGGTGCAGGAAGCCATTTTCGACAGCCCCCGCTTCTCCTTCGTGGCCGATAGCATCCGTCGGGTAAAAGACCGCTTCGAGCAGATCCTGATTGCCCGCAAGGACGTCAAGTTCGTGGTGGCTGAGCGGCTGCTGAAGAAAACCGGCGAGCAGCAGGCCAAAATCCATGCCTACCTGACTCCCTTTGCCAGGTTCTACGGGCGCATGAACGAGCGTATGGATGAGTTCGTCCGGCTTTTCCCCGTACATCCCGATTATATCGACACCTTTGAGCGGGTCACCGTGGTGGAGAAACGCGAGGTTTTGAAAACCCTTAGCCGCGAAATCAAAAAGGTGCTTGAATACGATCTACCCACGATCGACTCATCACCCGGCCCTCATCACTCATCACTTCTTCTCCCGCCCGGGCTAATCGCCTACGACGGCTACTGGACGAACCTGTATGAAAACCCGTCCTTCCGTGCCGTGCCGGACATCAAGGCGGTGATCGACTGCAGCCAGGTGCTGGAGGCTCGCATCCGGCAAGCCTTTACCCGGCCCGTCTACAAACCTATGGCGCTGCGGCTAATCCACGCCCTTTCCGTCCACCGGCTGACCACCGGCGATATCTACGCCCCTTTGGGCGCAACGGCGGAGGAACTGCGCGACGCTCTCTGCCTGTATCAGCCCGGCATTGAGGATCTGGGCGGCGACCCGGCCGACGACCTGCTCTCCCAGGTGGAAACCGTCCTGCGGGAAATCCACAAGACGGTAAGCGGCCAGTTCATTTCATCGAACCCGGACAACCGCCAGTATTACCTGGATTTGAAGAAAACCGACGATTTCGACGCCCTGATCGAAAAGCGCGCCGATAGTCTTGACGCTTCTCAGTTTGATCGCTACTACTACGAGGCTCTAAAACGGGTCATGGAGTGCACCGACCAGACCTACGTCACCGGCTACAAAATCTGGCAGCACGAGCTTACGTGGCTGGAACGGAAAGCCGCGCGCCAAGGGTACCTTTTTTTCGGAGCGCCCAACGAACGCTCCACCGCCATCCCGCCGCGCGACTTTTACCTTTATTTCATTCAGCCCTTCGATGCCCCGCGCTTCAAGGACGAGAAGAAGCCCGAGGAGCTGTTCCTACGTCTTGCGGGCAAGGATGAGGTCTTCCGAGCGGCGCTCAAGAGCTTTGCCGCGGCCCTTGACCTGGCCTCCACCGCCTCGGGGCACGCCAAGTCCACCTACGAGTCCAAGGCGTCGAGTTTCCTGCGGGATCTGGTGCAGTGGCTGCAGAAGAACATGACCACGGCCTTCGAGGTCACCTACCAGGGACGGACCAGGTCGATGATGGAGTGGGCCGGGGACAAAGATGTGGCGCAGGCTTCCAGCCTGCGAGAATCCGGCCTTGGATTGATTAACGCCGCCGTTGTCCTCAATCAACTGGATAATCAACTGGATAAAATGGTCGCTGATTGGACCCGGACGCTTCTTGTTAACCTGGAAGACCCGACGACCAGAGGCAACCTGAACCTGCTCAAGCCAGAGCCGCGTAACCTCGTTGACAGCTTCATCAAGAAGC
>JJNX02000049.1 GCA_000681355.2 Peptococcaceae bacterium SCADC1_2_3 | reverse complement strand
CCCCGCTTACTAAAGCAAGAAAAAAAAACATTCCCGCCGCTACTCTTGTATATCCTATTTTTTCTACCAAGTAAATAACTAAAAATGTTGTTCCTGCTTGTTGGACGGCGGCAAAAAAAATCATAATAATACTCCAAAAAATAATTGCTTTTCTGTCCCAGGAAGATGGTTGAGAGTTTGATGAATTTGGTTTATTTTCATTTTCAGTTTTATTTTGTATAAATTCATCTTGTTTGGTAGGACAAAAAATATAGGCGATAAAAGCACCCAAAAATAATAACCCAACTGCCGTCAAAATACTCTTCTGCCAGCCAAATAAAACTGCTATCGGGGGAAGAATAACACCGGCCAACACCCCCCCTAACGTAAAGCCACTTTGCTTAACCGCCATCGCCGTACCTCTTAAAGTAGAGGAAAACCAGACCATTACTCCCTTGCCCGTGGCAGGATTAACTACCCCGTAGCCAATTCCGCTTAAAAACATAAAAAGCAACATCCAGGGCAATAAACCGGTTAGCAGACCACAGGTAAGGATTGCTTGAATAACTAAACCAATTACTAAAGCTTTTCGTACCCCCAAATGGTCAGCCAGCCAACCGGAAGGAATACCAGATAGGGCGGCCGCTAAATAAATAGAGGCGGTAAATAACCCGATGTTCCCCTTAGTAAAACCTAGTTCTTCCTGTAAAAAAGGAGCCAAAGGGCCAATGCTATTTGCGGCTAACGCGGCAAAAATATAGCTTAAGGTGAAAACCGTAAGGGCTTGCCAGCTATGCTTATTGGTCATTATTCTCCTTCTTTTTGCCTGTTTAAATAATTGTACCAACGGGAAAGGGCGCGAATCGCCCGCTGCACCGTGCCAAAAACAGGTATTTTATGCCGGTAAAGAATTTGATAGGCCTCTTGGGTTAAGGAAGAAACAACTAAACAAGCCGCTATTGGTTTTTCAATTTGCGGGGCTATTTCTCCTACCCACGTCGCAAATTCCTCAAATAAAAAGGGCTGGCGGCCTAAAAAGGTTGGGGCTCCACCAATAACTAAAAGCAAGTCAACCCCTGGGTCATGAGCTATAATAAAAATAGCTTGTTGAAAAGCTTCTTTCTTGGTGGAACTAAAACCAAGATCAACGGGATTCTTTATGCTTGTCCCGGCACCAGGAATAATTTTTTGTAATTTCTGTCGCGTTTCTTCACTTAAAGAAGCCAGGATAAAACCAAACTCATCACAAGCATCCGCCGCTGAAACCCCTGCTCCCCCTTGCCCGGTAATAACGGCAATTTTATTTCCCGAAAAACGCTTATCTTTAAAATAATAAAAGGCGGCCGTAGCTTCATTTAATTCTTCAACGCTATCCACCGAGATTACCCCGGTTTGCTTAAACAAACCATCCCACAAACGGGGGGTACCGGCTAAAGCACCAGTATGGGAGACTACTGCCCGCTCCCCGGACTTGCTTTTTCCTGCTTTGTAAATAATTACCGGCTTAGTTATTTCACGTAAGACATTTAAAAGATTACGCGGCTTTTTAGCTCCTTCCAAGTAACCGGTAATAATTTCGGTATCGGGGTCATCCTTCAAATAGGTCAATATTTCTTCCGGCCCAATATCAAGTGAATTACCCAAACTGATTAGCTTAGCTACCGGGATATTTAAATCCTGCATCCCTATCTCATAAAAAGAAGCTATAGAACCGCTTTGGGAAAAAAAGCTAACGGTCCCGGGAACAGATCTTTGCTGCGGAAAAAACGCTAAGCCTCCTTTAGGACAGCAAATACCCATACAGTTAGGCCCAATTAAACGCACCCCGCATTCACGCGCCAGAACAAGCAGTTCCTTTTCTAACTCCCGGCCTTCTTTGGTTCCCAACTCACTAAATCCAGAGGAAATAACAATTAACCAGCGCACTCCTTTAGCCCCGGCTTCTTTTATAACCTGAGCCACCATTGGGGCAGCAACACAAACAAAAACAGTTTCCACCTGCTCGGGTATTTCGATTATGCTTGGGTAAACCGGGTATCCTTCGTACTCCTTTATTTTTGGGTTGACTAAATAAATTTTTCCTTGAAAACCAATTTCCCGGATTGATTTCCAGATTAAATGTCCTGGGTGGGTAATATTACGGGAAAAACCTACAATAGCTATTTTTTGCGGCTGAAAAAGATAAGGCCAAAGTTCTTTAGGAACCGGCAGACCAATGGGGACATCATCCTTATTAAAAGCTAAAGGCACCTTTCTTGAATTTAAAGTAACTAAGGCATCAACGACTATAGGACGGCCCTGGTAAATGACCACTGGGTTAAGGTCAACACTGCTAATTTCTTCAATCTTTTCTAATTTACTTAAATTTAAAAGAATCTGACTTAAAGCTGTATGGTTTACCGGCTCTTCGCCGCGAAAATAGTCAAGTATCTTGCTGGCTTTAATATCATCTAACATAGCCTGAGCCTCTTTTTCTTTTAAGGGAGCTAGCCGAAAGGTCACATCATCCAAGACCTCCGTTAAAATACCCCCCAGGCCAAAAACTACACAAGGACCAAAAAGCTCATCCCAGATATACCCAATCATTAGCTCCCGTCGAGCCATCAGCATCTCCTGCACTAAAAGACCTTCTATTTCATCCTGGCTTACCTTTTCACGTATCTCTTTAGCCACCTTAAGCAAGACATCCTGACTAGGAATATTTAGGTAAACCAGTCCCCTTTCTGTCTTATGGGTAATTTTTCGTCCGCAAGCTTTTAAAACTACCGGGTAGCCAATTTCTTTGGCGGCGGCACAAAGCTCCTGGTCCGCATAAAAATCAACTAACTTTTCCCGGCAGGTGGGTATTCCTAAAGCACTTAGAATTTCTTTTGCTTCGTATTCCGAAAGCGCATCTGCTTTTTCCTGAAGTGCCTTATTCAAAATAGAAGCAACTTTATCCTCTTCCATAATTTTTCATCCTCCTTTCTTCAGCCAGAAACAACCTGTATGAGCTGCCCGATATTTTTAACTTCTTCCAAACTTTCCATAAGGGCTAGGGACTGATTTATCACGCTTTGGGGCAAAACTAACCGGGCACAATCTTTATACTTTGCCGCTACTTGGGCGTGTGAAAGGGGGTTTTCCGGATAGCCTTTGGGTTTTTCCAAATAACCGCTTAGTATACGGCCATCATCTAAGGTAGCCTTAATAGTGGTAGCCATCATAGGAAAGGAGGGTTCGAGCTGAATTTTCACTTTTTTAATTATTTCCCTTATTTCCGGCTGGTCTACCCGGGCATCAGTAAAATCTTCCAAGCTTACTTTACCATCAAGTAAGGCCCGCGCTACACAATATTCAATGCTAAATTTTCCTTCTAAGCCTGTTTTTGGTTCATGGTGGAGCATAACGGAATTCATGGTTTCGTTAAATAAACAGTCAAGACTATTTACTTTAGAAAAAGAAAGCTGATTTTCTTGTCTTAAATTAAGCATAATTTCTATCCCCGCGTGAGTTTCACCACAACTAGAATAAGGTTTTAAAGCAATACCCGAATTAACTATTTCATAAGTTTCCCCTAAATTCTCTATGGTTTTAGGTAAAGGCTGACTTTTTTCCCCGCGAAAAACCTGATAATAACCTAAAGGAGCTTCGAGAATATTTATATCGGCTGTAAAACCTTTTTTAACCAATAACGCTGCCGTTACTCCACTTCTAGCAGCATTTCCTGCGTGCCAAGGCTTGGTCATTGTACCAAAGTTTTGCCTTAATCCACATGTCAAGGAGGCAGCTAACGCTAAAGCCATCCTGACTTGGGTTTCATCCAACCCCGAAAGCCGGGCGCTGGCAGCAGCAGCCGCTATTGTTCCGGTGGTAGCCGTTCCGTGCCACCCACGGTTATAATGGCTAAAACCCAAAGCCAAACCAAGCCTTGTGGCCACCTCAAATCCAATAATGTAAGCGGCAATAACCTCTTGGCCGCTGGCTTTAACCATTTCCCCTACCGCTAAAGCAGCCGGAAAAATTGGGGCACTAGGGTGACCCAGCATGGCGATACTAATATCATCATAGTCTTCCGCGTGGGCGGCAACACCGTTAGCTAGAGCAGCTAAATCATAGGCGGTGCGCATCTTCTGACCAATAACCGTGGCTTGGGGTTTTGCCCCTATGTCTTGCAGATAATCAATAATTATTTGGCTTGGCTTTTTGGTTGCCCCTAAAAGAATACATCCCAGACAGTCAAGCATGGCTTCTTTAGCAGTATTTATACCTTGAGCTGGAATATCATCCCATTTAGTACGGGTAACAAAATTTGCTACTTTTTCGGTAATTTGCAATTATTAAATCCCCCCTTTTTTTGAATCGTAAATTTTTTACCTCCCTCGCCAGCACATGGGGTCTTCCGCCATAATGTCACCAGTCATCCGGTAAGCGTCGCGCCGACAGCCGCCGCAAATATAACGATTAACGCAGTTGCCGCACCGTCCTTTTAAATTTTCCCTGTCTCTCAACTGCTTTAAGATTTCCGAATTGCGCCAGACTTCAATAAGTCTTTTTTTCTTTAGGTTTCCTAAAAGGCCTTCGGCATAGTGCCCGCATAACATCATTTCTCCGTTTGCTTTTAAAAAGAAGGAGTATATTCCGGTAAAACAACCTACACAATAATCATAAAAATCATCCGAAAGACTAGGGTCAGTACAAATTTTTTTTGAATTTTCATCTTCGGAAATAATATAGCGATTTTCAAATCCTACCCGACCAGCTCCGTATTTTTTTTGAGCTTGAAAAAGATACCTTTGCATCTCCCGGCGCTGCTCGCGCGTCAAAACCAATTCATTTCTGCCTTCTGCTCGTCCGCCAGCGCGAAATTCTTGAACATTTAAGGCCACGTCAAGCTCAAGGGCAAGCGCTAAAACATCTTTTAATTCCGGAAAATTTGTTTGGGAAATGGTAAAAGAAATGCGCGTGGCCATGCTTTCCCGCAAGCAATTTTTAATAGCTTGAATTGCCTTTTCAAAACTCCCATCGCCTCTATTGGCATCATGGATGTCTGATTTTGCTCCGTCCAAGCTAACCATAACCTGCCTTAACCCTGCTTGAGCCAATTTGGAAGTAAATTTTTCATCAAGCAAATAACCGTTGGTAACTAACCCTACCGAAGAAATATACCTGGTGGCGTATTTAACCACTGGGATTAAATCTTCTCTTACGGTAGGCTCACCACCCCCCAAAGATAAATGCATTACCCCAGCCTCAACCATATTATCAATCGCTTGATACATTTCTTGGGTGGTCAACTCATCAATTAAAGGCTGATCGGCAGCCGTACCACATAACCTACATTTAAGATTGCAGGCATTGGTAAAATTAAGCCCTACAATAAGCGGTTTAGCTTTCTCTACGGCTCCATTATACTTTTGGCGGGTTACGGCTAAAAAATCTTCTTGTTTCACTAAAAACAACTCCTTTTCACTAAAAACAACTCCTTTTCACTAAAAACAACTCCTTAGGGCTATCTTGCCGTTTCATCCTCTTCATTTTCTTCTACCCAACAATACGGGTCAGGTCCCATAAGGTCACCGGTAAAAATGTACGCAGCTCTTCTGCACCCACCGCAAACATATTTATAAGTACACCGGCCGCACTTACCTTTTAAATTTTCCCTGTTTCTAAGTAGCTTTAACATTTCCGCATTTTCCCATATTTCCCTTAAGCTTTGCTTTTTTAAATCTCCTATTTCTAAATGGAGCATATCACCCGTAGCCACCTTGCCAGAAGCGGTAATCATGTAATTATAAATGCCGCTTATACATCCCACCCCAAAGTCAAAAAAACCACAACGCGCACAAGGTTCCACCAGTAATTTTTTTGTGTCTTCCTGCTCGGAAACAATATAACGGTTTTCAAAGATAATGTTAGTGAATCCCTCTTTTTTTTTGCAGAGTAAATAAATACCGCTGCGTTTCCTTCCGTTGTTCTTTGGTCAAAACCCAGTCCTTTTCTCCGTGGGCATGCCCTAAAGGAAGAAATTCTACCATGGTAAACTGAACTCCCAGGTCTCTACATAAAGCAATCATCTCCGGAAGTTCGTGATAGTTTATTTTAGAAAGGGTCATAATTAAAATCACGCTGGGCACTCCGGCGGTTTTAAAACCCTTTAGAGCATT
Organism: Peptococcaceae bacterium SCADC1_2_3; assembly: GCA_000681355.2. Taxonomy (GTDB): domain Bacteria; phylum Bacillota; class Desulfotomaculia; order Desulfotomaculales; family Nap2-2B; genus SCADC1-2-3. Next base: position 10,372 of record JJNX02000049.1, on the reverse strand, counting down.
AATTGCTCTCTCAAAGGTACCTTTTCCTCTGTTCCAGTCATGGCTTTCTTTCAGCCCATCTACACTGACCTTTACTTGTCCTAAGCCTGATGCCGCCAATCTTTTAATTGACCTATCATCCAATAAAGTTCCGTTAGTGTTTAAGGCAATAAACATGCCTTTTATTTCTGTTGCATACCAAATAAGGTCTGCCAAATCATCTCTTAAGGTAGGTTCACCACCGGCAAACTGAATAGCTATTGTCCCTGCTTCAGCCACGTTATCTAAAATAGCGTAAACATCCTTCGTGCTCAAAGAATCATTTTTTCTCTCCGGCACCTGTTCAAAATTACACTGGCAAAAATGAGCATCCGCAAAACAATAACGACACCTTAAGTTGCAATCCTCCGTGAGGCTAAACCAGGCTAACAAAGGTTTAGCTTCTTCCCTAATGGCCCGGTAAAATTTCTCCCTGGTGATTTTTTGAAATTCCTCCGTGGAAATTCCTTTTTGGCTATAGTTATTCATTTCACCACCTCCAACCCTAATGATGGTAAATATTCATTTAACCCGCCAAAGCAAGCTGTTTCACTGAATATTTACTAATGATGAACAAATTACTTAAATCATACGGCCTACCTCAGCTCCTTCCCTGATTGCCGCCATAACGTCACGGGGCATCTTGCAATCGCCAATCTGGTAATATTCGGGAACATTTCCCCTCAGGACCGCACTTAGTTCCTGTTCCGGCCTTACCCCCAACGCCAGAACAACTGTATCAGCCTTTAGGAAAACCAGGTCGTTATTAAAAACAATAAATACCCCCTCTTCCCTTATTTCTACTACCGGACAATACTGGTAAATATAAACACCCTTTTCAATTAAGCGGTTACGCAAAGTAAGGTAAACGTTTCGTTCCGTTTCTCTTCCTAGGGCCCGCCGCGTAACCAGACTCACCCTTTTTCCTTCCCCGGCCAATTGATCGGCAATCTCCATCCCCAGATACCGGCCCCCGATTACGACCACCCTTGCCCCTACTTTTGCCTTTCCTAAGATTACTTCGTTTACCTGGACAACGTTACTTTCTTTTGCCCCAGATAGGTCAGGTTTCTCAGGTACAGCGCCAGTGGCCAAAATAACCGCGTCAGGCCTTTGCTCTTTTATTAAAGCCGGAGTAACTTTTATACCTAACTGCACTTTTACTCCAGTTTTAGCTAAACTTTCCTGGAGGTAACTTAGCAATTTAGGATAATCATTCTTTTTTTGTTTTTGCTGACAGGCAATAAACCACTGCCCGCCTAGATAGCTATTTTTTTCGTACAACTGCACCTGGTGACCTCTTTCGGCCAGGGTGCGGGCAGCCTCCATTCCGGCCGGGCCACCTCCCACCACCATTACTTTTTTAATCTTTAAGGCCGGTTTTAGCGTAAATTCTTTTTCCCTTAATACACCAGGGTTAACGGCACAGGAAAGACCTTCTTTTAAAAGATGGGGATGGGCAGAAAAATTAAAACAATTCAAACAGTAAATACAAGGACGAATTTCAGTTAAGCGCCCCTCTTTAACTTTTTGCGGCCAGTAAGCATCGGCAAAAAAGGTGCGTCCTAAAGCAATAAAATCAGCTTTTCCTTGCTTTAATATTTCTTCGGCCAGATACGGGTCATTAATTTTCCCTACGGTAATAACCGGTACCGATACGACCTTTTTTACCTCCTGAGCCAAGTAAACCAAAGCTCCCGGAGGAAATAAATAGCTGGGATACTGCCAATCAATAGAGGCTTGCTCACTGGCCGATATATCTAACGCGTCAGCTCCGGCTTCTATAAAAAGAGGGGCTTGCTGCCTTACTTCCTCAATATTTATCCCCCCGGGCAAAAAATCACTACCGCTTAACCGGAATAATACGGGAAAGTCAGGTCCTACCTTTTTTTTCACGGCCGCAATAACTTCACAGGCAAAACGGGCCCTTTTCTCCATGCTCCCTCCGTACTCATCATTTCGCCGGTTAGCTAAAGGAGAAAGAAACTGGCTTAATAAATAACCATGTCCGCCGTGGATTTCAACGGCGTCAAAGCCAGCTTTTTTAATCCGGCGGGCGGCGTCAGCAAAACCCTGGATAATCCGTTTTATATCTTCCTTGCTTGCCTCTTGCGGAAGCTCATTTCCCCTCACCCATAAAGACTCTTCCTTTTTATCCGTAGGTCCAGGCAGTTTAATTTCCCTTAACAGCCGGGGAATAGGGGAAGGCGCAATTACTTTAATATCTTCAGAATGAGGAACTGTGTTTTTGTAGTCAACTAAAAGTTTTCCGTGGTGAACCAGTTGAAAGGCAGCTTTAGCTCCATTTTGGTGAATGGCTTGGGCTATTTTACTTAAGCCAGGGATAAACTTATCATCGTAAACCGAAGGACGGTGAGGAGCCCTGCTTTCCCAAAGAACGAGGCTGGATTGACAAATAATAAACCCTACGCCCCCTTTAGCGCGTTCGGCATAATAATCCACTGTCCTTTGGGTTATTTCTCCCTCTGAACCGTGCGTTCCCGTACCCATGGGGGACATAATCAGCCGGTTTTTTAACTCCATTTGCCCTATATTACCAGGTTGAAATAAAAAGGAGAACATTTAATTAACTTCCTCCCTCTGTACCGGGATCATTATTTCCTAAGACAAGAAACTCAACTAAACAAAAAGGGTCGTTCGCGGCCATGGTATGGATAATATTAAGTTCCACCTTTTTTTTCGTTAAATTACTAACTATGGCTTTATCTATCTCCATTATCGCTTGACAAACTGCCCGGCCTGCTCCCCTTAAACCCATAGCGCAAGTTAACCCTTTTAAGACCAGTTTCGAATCGGTTAGTTCAACAATTTCCGCTCTTGGAGGCTTACTTTCTAAAGCCGGTCTAAAAAAGGTACGTACCGCCGTAGTAAAATCCAAATCTCCTAATTTATTCCGCGCTTTTTTACCTTCAACGACGCCAAATTCCTTAAATATAGCCGCTATAAGCGGGAGCACTTCAGGACCATTTTTTTCGTAAAGCAACCGGGCCAAAGAACCCTGCACCTCCCGACTTGAAGAGACCAAATATTTACCTTCTACCATGTTTTGCTCCTTTCTCATTAAATTATAAACATTCTGTAATTATCAGTCAAGAATAAAAAGGGAGTTATTAAAAATACTCTCCTAAAACACTTAGCCTATACCGGCAAGATAAAAACCTCTTGCTTTTGAAAAAGATGATTTATCTTTTTTAACTTAATCCCTTAAAAGATTACGCCCAATAATTAGCTTCATTACCTCCGTTGTCCCAGCCACAATGGTCAGGGACCTTACGTCGCGGAAAAATCTAGCAATAGGGTACTCCTCCATGTAGCCGTAGCCGCCGTGAATCTGTAATCCGTGGTAGGCTATATGATTAACCATCTCAGAAATCCAATATTTAGCCATGGAAACTTTGGTAACTACATCTTTGCCGCTAATATGGTCAGCCAGTAAATCCTCCAGGAAGGTACGTCCCAATTCAACCTCCGTAGCCATTTCCGCCAGCTTGAAAAGATTATGCTGCAAGTTGCCAATACTCACGCCAAAAGCCTTTCTGCTTTTAGCGTAGTTTACTGTTTCCTCAAGTATTCTTTCGGCTCCCCCTTGGGCAACCATGGCGCAAACAAGACGTTCTTGCTGCAATTTTTGCATCATATAGAAAAAGCCTTTTCCTTCCTCCCCAATTAAATTTGCCGCCGGAATAACACAGTCTTCAAAAACCAATTCGGCCGTGTCGTTATTATGTATCCCTACTTTATCTAGCTTGCGGCTCTTAATAAAACCAGGGGTTCCGTCTTCTACTACAAAAAGACTAACTCCTTTGAAGGGCGGTATGGCTTTAGGGTCTGTTTTTGCCGCCACCACTGTTATCCCGGCATTCATACCGTTGGTAATGAAAGTTTTGGTACCGTTGATTACGTAAGTATCCCCTTTTTTTACGGCAGTAGAAGTAATAGCTTGCAAATCAGACCCGGCGTTAGGTTCGGTCATGGCTACGGCGTAAACCAGCTCACCGCTGGAAGCCCCGGGCAGCCATTTTTCTTTTTGTTCTTCTGTGCCGTAAGAGGCTACATAAGCGGGAACAATATCGCTATGCACACAAATAATAGTCCCTAAACCAACATCCAATTTAGATATTTCATTTAAAATTATACCTGAATATTCAAATCCTACCTCGGCGCCGCCGTATTTTTCCTCTATCCAGGGCGCTAAATAGCCTTGTTCCCCCATTTTGGTAAAAAACCACGCCGGCACCAGCCTTTTTTCTTCCCACTCCTCCAGGTGGGGCTGAATTTCCTTTTCTAAAAACCGCTTAAAGGTACGACGAAAAATATTATGCTCTTCGGTATAAAGTCCCATTTTTCAAATTAACCTCCTTAAAATTTTAATTACTTTTTGAAACTTTTAAATTTTTATTTCGTGTTTATTTCGTGTTTTAACGTTAAAAATCCTGCTCTAAAAAACTATTTTTGATTTAATTTTAAAATAAGAAAAAATTATAATATAAAGAATTATATAAATTTTTTATTTACAAGTGTTCAAAATTGTTTTATAATTATGGCTACTCATACAATTATTATACAATTAAGGGGGGAGGATAAAAAGTTATGGACGCCCAAAATAAAAAGGCTTTTTTTACTGGCTCGGGCATCCCGGTAAAAGAAGTTTATACTGCGGAAGATGCAAAAAGCTTAAATTTAGAAAAGGATATAGGTTTACCCGGTCAAGAACCTTACCTAAGAGGAATTTACTCCAGTATGTACCGCCAAAAACTATGGACCATCCGCCAGTTTACAGGTTTTGGTACGCCGGCTGAAACTAATGCCCGGTTTAAATACGAATACGAGCAAGGCGCAACTGGTTTTAGTATTGCTTTTGATTCCGTTACGGAAAATGGCTTTAATCCCGATAATCCTGAAGTAGCCTATGACGTGGGTACGGGAGGGGTTAACGTTTGTACTTTAAAAGACATGGAAGAAATGTTCTTTGATCTTCCCATAGATAAATTAACTACCGCCGTTATTGCTTCCCCATTTCCGGCCTGTCCCCTCTCCGCCATGTACTTTGCCTTAGCCGAAAAACGAGGAATAAATTTACAGATGTTGGACGGCACTACCCAAAACGACTTACTTCTTTTTACCGTATGTTGCAACAGCCCCGGAACCATTCCTCCTCGTCATTTGATTAGGCTTTGCGTTGATTTAGTTGAATGGTGCGCTCAAAACACCCCCAAATGGCATCCGGTAAGCTTTGCCTCTTATAATTACCGGGAAAACGGCCTTAATGCTTACCAGGAGCTAGGTTTACTTTTTGCTAACGCCATTGCCTATATTGAAGAAGAATTAAAAAGAAACAGGCTTAAAATTGATGATTTTGCCCCCGTTCTTTCTTTTCATCTGGCAGCCCACAACGACTTTTTAGAAGAAATCGCTAAATTCAGGGCCGCCAGAAGAATGTGGCATAAGCTGGCGCGAGAAAGGTACGGCGCGCAAAATCCTAAATCATTAATGTTACGTTTTCACGTCCAAACTTCTGGTTCTACCCTTACTTACCAGCAACCTTTAAATAACTTAATCCGGGTTGCTTACCAAGTTTTAGCCGCAGCCCTGGGAGGAGCTCAGTCGGTACACGCCAATTCATACGACGAAGGTATCTGTTTGCCCACCGAACAAGGGATTTTACTTTCTTTGCGCACCCAGCAAGTTGCCCAGCACGAAACGGGCGTAACTAACGTGGCTGACCCTTTAGGGGGTGCTTATTATTTAGAATGGTTAACCAATGAGGTGGAAAAACACTCCTGGGATTATTTAAAAAAGATAGAAGATGAAGGAGGATTAGTAAAAGCTGTAGAAAGCGGCTGGGTTCATCGTGAAGCGGTTGTGGCCATGAACGAATACCAAAAACAAATCCAGAACGGGATGCGTAAGGTGGTGGGGGCAAACTGTTTTGAATCAGAAGAAGAGCCGCACCAGGTTCCTCTTTTCCGTCCTAATAAAGAGGCCCTTCAAATTCAAAAAGCAAAATTAGCTCAAATAAAAAATGAACGTGACAACGAGGTTGTTAGCCAAATATTACAAGAGTTACGACAGGTTACCGAAAAAGGGGGAAACGTAATGCCCGTGGTTTTAAGAGCCGTTAAGGCTTACGCATCCTTGGGGGAAATATGCGATGTTTGGCGGGAAATGTACGGCACCTGGGAAATACCTTTCGGAAAAATAGCGTAAGGTAGGGGGGAACGGAACAATGGATAATAAAAACATTAAAGTAATGATGGCTAAGCCAGGTGTAGACGGGCATTGGCGGGGGGCAATGATTGTCAGTATGGCTTTAAGAGACGCTGGTATGGAAGTAATTTATCTGGGAAACCAAACCCCCCAAGTAATTGTGGAAAGCGCCCTTCAGGAAGATGTAAATGTTATTGGTCTTAGTATTTTAGCCGCCGGCCACATGGAATTAGTCACCGAAGTAGTGAATTTGCTGCAAGAAAAAAAAGTTAAAAATGTTTTGCTGGTGGTTGGAGGCACCATTCCCCGTGAAGATATTCCTAGATTAAAGCAAATAGGGGTGCATGAAGTCTTTCCCCCGGGTAGCAAAGTCGAAAAAATTATTAAATTTATTGCCGAAAACGCCCATAACTCATAAGTAATTTAGACAAATAATAAAATTTAAGTAATTATAAAAATCTTAATTTTTAAAAAAATATTTTAAAAAATATATTGATAAGCTGAATAATAAAAAAAGAAGGATGATGGACCCCGATGTCAAGACACAAATTTCAAGGTTTTAAGCGACACGGGGGACCTCCTTTCTAGTTTAGGCTTTGGGTCTTTAAATCTTTTAAGTCTTTAATAGCAGCGGGGGCTGTGGGTATGTGGTCAACACGCAGTGTTGTCCAAGCAGGTGTGGAGCTTGTGGGTAACCCTGCCTCTGGGGGGTTATCCATAAATCCACGCCTGCGGCATATCCACGGCCCAGGTTAAGCAATATGTTTCTGCTGCCAGTAAGAATGGGCATAGTAGATATCGGCTGGCTTGTGTCCATCCAGCGACTGATGCCCCCGTTCATAATTGTAGTAGCGGATATAGGCATCAATTCCCTGGCGTAGGGCTTTTGGTGTTTCATATTGCATGATGTATATATCTTCCCATTTGATATTTCTCCAAAACCTTTCTGTAATTGCGTTATCCAAGGCTCTGCCTTTACCATCCATGCTAATTTTGATGCCGTATTGTTTTAACGTGTTGATATAATCGGGGCTGGTAAATTGACTACCCTGGTCGCTATTAAGGATAATTGGTGCTCCGTGGTTATTAACTGCATTAGTGATAGCTTTGATTACAAACTCTTTGTTCATAGTTTGAGAAAGCTCATATCCCACGATTTTACGAGAAAACCAGTCGATGATGGCTACAAGATACATCCAGCGGCCTTGCATGGCAACGTATGTAATGTCTATTCCCCAGATGTTATTGGGGTGAGCCGGCGTAACGTTGCGAAGCAGATAGGGGTAAACATATTGCGCCCTGTTGCGTTTGCTTAAATTGGGACCAGGGTAGATGACTTGAATGCCCATATCTCTCATGTAGCGATGGATACGTTTGCGATTTACCTTAAAGCCCAGTTTCATATCATTGATATCATTTCTGATGCTCCTGGCCCCCTTAAATGGATGCTTTGTGTGGATTCTGTCGATCAGGTGCTTAATCTTGACTTCCAGCTTAGAGGGCTCTTTAACTTTACGATACAGCCCTGTGCGGTTTACGCTGAGAAGCTCGGCCTGTTCTTTAATGGTAAGGTAAGAGTCATCCCATTCTATCATTGGTTCCCGATCATTGACGGGGAAGAATTCCTTTAGATTTTTTTTTCAGCCATTCTAACTGTGTAGTTAGTCGGCCAACTTGAGAGTATAGGTTTTCAATTTCTTCTTCCTGCTGCTGTTTCTCTTTAGCAGCTGCTTTAGCATTCTTTGAAACAGCAAACACTTTGTCAGCACTTTCAAGCAATTCTTTTTTCCAGCGGTGAATCACGCTGGGGTGGATTCCATACTCTGAAGCAATATCAGTAATCAGGCGTTCTTCTTTTAGGGCTTCAAGGACTATTTTTAGTTTCTCTTCTGGTGAATATTGTTTTTTTGGCATGGGGTATGCTCCTTTCCATAAGTTACTATTTCGACATTGGTGTCGCTATACCCCTGCAAAATCGTGTCTCATTTCCTGGGTCCATTATAGTCTTAGTTTAATTTAAATTAATAGTTAATACTTATTAAAAACCCTGGCCTTTGGCCAGGGTTTTTCGCTCATATCAGTTATAGAAAGCCAGGTAAGTAATAATATTGTTCAAATAAGAACTTACTAATCTTTCATGAGGTTGCGACCAATAATTAGCTTCATTACCTCCGTTGTCCCAGCAAAAATAGCGTGAGCTCTAACATCACGGAAAAATCTAGCAATAGGGTACTCCTCCATGTAGCCGTACCCCCCGTGAATTTGCATCCCGTGGTAGGCTACACGGTTGGCCATTTCACAAACCCAGTACTTAGCCATGGAAACTTTGGTAACCACGTCTTTGCCGCTAATATGGTCAGCCAGTAAATCCTCCAGGAAGGTACGTCCCAATTCAACCTCCGTAGCCATTTCCGCCAGCTTGAAAAGATTATGCTGCAAGTTGCCAATACTTACTCCAAAAGCCTTTCTGTTTTTGGCGTAGGCTACCGTTTCTTCAAGCATTCTTTCAGCCGCTCCCTGGGCAGCCATGGCAACCACAAGACGTTCTTGCTGCAATTTTTGCATCATATAGAAAAAGCCTTTTCCTTCTTCCCCAAGTAAATTTGCCGCCGGAATAACACAGTCTTCAAAGACCAATTCGGCCGTATCGTTATTATGCAAGCCAACTTTATCTAGCTTGCGGCTCTTAATAAAACCGGGGGTTCCGTCCTCTACTACAAAAAGACTAACTCCTTTAAAAGGCGGTACGGCCTTAGGGTCTGTTTTTGCCGCGGTCACGGTTATCCCGGCATTCATACCGTTGGTAATGAAAGTTTTGGTGCCGTTGATTACGTAAGTATCCCCTTTTTTTACGGCGGTAGCAGTAATAGCTTGCAAATCAGACCCGGCGTTAGGTTCAGTCATGGCTACGGCAAAGACTTGTTCACCGCTGGCGGCCCCGGGCAGCCATTTTTCTTTTTGTTCTTCCGTGCCGTAAGTTGCTATATACGGGGGTACAATATCACTATGCACACAAATAATGGTGCCTAAACCAACGTCCATTTTGGAAATTTCGTTTAAAATTATCGCTGAATACTCAAAACCTACCCCAGACCCGCCGTATTTTTCATCCAGCCAGGGTGCTAAATAACCTTGTTCCCCCATTTTGGTAAAAAACCACGCCGGTACCAGTCTTTTTTCTTCCCACTCTTCCAGGTGGGGCTGAATTTCCTTTTCTAAAAACCGCTTAAAGGTACGGCGAAAAATATTATGTTCTTCGGTATAATTGACCATATTTTACTTCCTCCTTATTTTAAATAATAATTTTTTAAATTTTTTACTTTTTATAAACCTAAACAACTGTCCTTACCTTAATTAAAAATATTATCGGACAAATTTTTTAGTCAAAGCCTTTAATAACCCATGGTAGCCGGTAGCCAGGTAGCTAACTGCGGAAAGAAACACAACAAAATAAGAAAAATAGCCATAATAAGAACAAAAGGGATAGCTCCCCGGATGATTTCGGCCATTGTTGCCCGGCGTTCAATACCGCTTATTACAAAAAGATTTAACCCTACCGGGGGGGTAATTAACGCCATCTCCATATTGACTACCACTAAAATACAAAACCATACGCCGTTAAAGCCTAAAGAAATAATTAAAGGGTACAAAATAGGAATAGTAATCAATAAAATAGAAGCCACTTCCAGGATCATACCTAAACCAATCATCAGTATCATTATGGCTATAATCACCCACCAGGGGCTTAGACCGGCCCCGGAAACAACTTCGGAAAGAATGTTGGGCAACTGTAGTTGGGTAAAAACTGTACCCATAACCATAGCCCCAACAATAATAATCATAATCATCCCGGCGGAAGTTGTCCCGTCCGCTACTACTTCGGATAAGTTACCCGGCTTAATCCGCTTACGCAAGACACCAACCAGAAAAGCGTAAAGCACCAATACCGCGGCAGCTTCCGTAGGCGTAAAAAGACCGGTATATATTCCCCCCAGGATAATTACCGGAGTCAATAATCCCCAAATTCCGTCTTTAAGGGCCGCCATTCTTTCTTTATTCGTGGCCGAAGCCACCTTTTCGTAAGAACCGGTGCGTTTTGCCTGGCTCACTATATATATAGCCATGA
>JJNX02000048.1 GCA_000681355.2 Peptococcaceae bacterium SCADC1_2_3 | reverse complement strand
AAACAAGCAGCAAATACTAAAGTCCCCTGACGACCAACGACCAACGACCAACGACCAACGACCAACGACCAAAAAGGGAGGTAGGTCATTTTAGTGTTAGATTCAAATAATTTTGACCATATCCGAATTGGTTTAGCGTCTCCAGAGCTAATTCGGGATTGGTCTAGCGGGGAAGTTAAAAAACCGGAAACAATAAATTACCGTACCTTAAAGCCTGAGCGTGACGGGCTCTTTTGCGAGCGTATTTTCGGGCCGGTCAGGGATTGGGAATGCCATTGCGGTAAGTATAAACGGGTTCGTTACAAAGGGGTAGTTTGTGACCGTTGTGGCGTGGAGGTTACCAGAGCTAAAGTGCGGCGGGAACGATTAGGCCACGTTGAATTAGCTGCCCCTGTTTCCCATATATGGTATTTCAAAGGCATTCCCAGCCGGATGGGTTTATTGCTGGATATGTCGCCGCGGGCTTTAGAAAAAATTCTTTATTTTGTATCCTACGTGGTAATTGACCCAGGGAATACTGATTTAGTTAAAAAACAGTTGCTTAATGAAGCAGAGTATCAGGAATACCGGGAAAAGTACGGTCAAACCTTTAGAGCCATGATGGGAGCGGAGGCAATCAAAATATTGCTTCAGGAAATGAATTTGGAGGAATTATATAAAGAACTGCGCCAGGAAGCAAAAGAAGCTACCGGGCAGCGAAAAATACGAGCCTTGCGGCGGTTGGAAGTAGTGGATGCCTTCCTTAAATCAAGTAACCGGCCGGAATGGATGATTTTAGATGATATTCCGGTCATTTCCCCCGAACTTCGTCCCATGGTGCAATTAGACGGAGGACGCTTTGCCACCTCCGATTTAAATGATTTATACCGGCGGGTAATTAACCGGAACAATCGCTTAAAACGTTTGTTGGATTTGGGTGCTCCTGATATTATAGTTCGTAATGAAAAGCGTATGTTGCAGGAAGCGGTGGATGCGTTGATTGATAATGGCCGGCGCGGCCGGCCAATTACTGGTCCTGGTAATCGCCCGTTAAAATCGTTAAGCGATATGCTTAAGGGAAAACAGGGGCGTTTTCGCCAAAACTTATTAGGCAAGCGGGTAGATTACTCGGGTCGATCCGTTATCGTGGTTGGGCCGACTTTACAATTGCACCAGTGTGGTTTACCTAAAGAAATGGCCCTGGAGCTGTTTAAACCTTTTGTCATGAAAACTTTAGTAAGTAAAGGATATGCGCATAATATAAAAAGCGCTAAACGCTTAGTGGAGAGGGCTAAATCCGAAGTGTGGGATGTTTTAGAAGAAGTAATTAAAGGACACCCGGTACTGTTAAACCGTGCTCCTACTTTACACCGCTTAGGCATTCAGGCTTTTGAACCTGTATTGGTAGAAGGGCGGGCGATCCAAATTCACCCTTTAGTTTGTGCGGCTTATAACGCTGATTTTGATGGTGACCAGATGGCCGTTCATGTACCTCTTTCTGCCGAAGCCCAAGCAGAAGCAAAGCTTTTGATGCGTTCAACTTTCAACATTCTTGGCCCAAAGGATGGTCGTCCTTTAACCGTTCCTACTCAGGACATGGTAATAGGCATTTTTTATTTGACGATAGAAAAAGAGGGGCTTTTAGGTGAGGGCAAAGTATTTAAAGATGCGGCCGAAGCAATAATGGCTTACGAAAGTAAAATAATTGCCTTACAAGCCCCTATAAAAATTCGCCAAAGTCCGGGAGAATATATAAAAACAACCGTAGGGCGGATTATCTTTAACGAAGTTACCCCAGATGGATTAGGTTATTTTAATCAGGAAATGGATAAATCAAGCCTAAGTCAACTGGTGGATGATTGTTACCGCAAACTTGGTTGCGCTAAGACAGTAACCCTTTTAGACGGGATTAAGAAATTAGGTTATCATTTTGCTACCCAAGCCGGCATTACCATTAGCCTTAAAGATATATTGGTGCCGAAGCAGAAAAAGGAAATTATAAGTAGGGCGGAAGAACAGGTGGAAATAGTAGGGCAGCAATACCGGGATGGTCTAATTACGGATGAAGAGCAGTACCAAAAGACAATTGGAATTTGGAATGAAGTTACCGATAAGGTAACGGCGGCCTTGTTAAATAGTATGGATAAGCTTAACCCTATTTATATGATGGCCAGCAGTGGTGCGCGGGGTAATATCCAGCAAATTCGCCAGTTAGCCGGCATGCGCGGCCTTATGGCCGATCCTTCAGGACGGATTATTGACTTGCCTATTAAGGCCAGTTTTAAAGAAGGCTTAACTGTATTAGAGTACTTTATTTCTACCCACGGAGCCCGCAAAGGTTTGGCCGATACTGCTTTACGTACCGCCGATTCCGGTTACCTTACCCGCCGGCTGGTGGATGTAGCCCAGGATGTAATGGTACGCGAATATGACTGCGGAAATACCGAAGGAGTTGAAGTAAGCGAAATTCGTGATGGCACGGAAGTTATTGAAAAATTAGGAGAGCGTATTCTCGGCCGCGTGGCCCTGGGAGATATATACCATCCCGTTACCGGGGAGATTTTAGTTCGGAATGGGGAAGAAATTAACGAAAGTTGCGCCGCGCAAATTATGACGTCCGGAATAGACCGGGTAAAAATCCGGGCTGCTCTTACCTGCAAAACGCGTTTTGGAGTATGTGTTAAATGTTACGGGCGCAATTTAACCACCGGTCAAATGATTGATATTGGTGAAGCGGTGGGAATAATTGCCGCTCAATCTATTGGGGAACCAGGGACCCAGTTAACCATGCGTACCTTTCACACTGGTGGTGTAGCCGGCGAAGATATTACCCATGGTTTGCCCCGGATAGAAGAACTGTTTGAAGCCCGAAGGCCTAAAGGACAGGCAATTATTGCCGAGTTTGATGGTTTTCTCCAGTACCGGGAAGTAAAAAACCGGCGGGAAATAGAACTTATCGGGTCCAACGGAGAGCGGGCCGTTTACCTAATTCCTTTTGGGGCGCGTTTAAAGGTAAAAAGCGGTACCACGGTAAGGGCAGGGGAAGAACTTACTGAAGGTTCAATTAATCCTCATGAACTTTTAAAAATAAAAGAGATACGCGATGTGCAGCTGTATATTTTGCAAGAAGTACAACGTGTTTACCGTTTGCAAGGGGTAGATATTAACGATAAACATATTGAAATAATGATCCGGCAAATGTTTCGGAAAGTAAAAGTAGAAGACCCTGGAGATACAAATTTATTACCTAATAGTGTAGTTGATATTTTTGAACTTATGTTAGAAAATAAAAATGTTGAGGCTAATAAAGGCCAAAAAGCAACCGCTAAACCAATATTGTTAGGAATTACTAAAGCTTCCTTAGCTACGGATTCCTTTCTTTCGGCTGCTTCCTTTCAGGAAACAACCCGGATACTTACCGAAGCTGCTATAAAAGGGAAAAAAGACCTTTTAGTAGGGCTTAAAGAAAATGTAATTATTGGAAAGCTAATCCCTGCTGGGACCGGAATGAGCCGGTACCGTGATATGCAAATAAGTGAAGTAAATCAGCCGGAAGCTAATTTTGTCGCTGAAACTTATAAGCCAGGCGCTGTTGACAAGACAGACAAATGATATTAAAATTAAAAAACGTGTGATTTTTAAGGTCCATGATATTAGTCGTCAGTCCTCGGTCAGGATTTAGGATTTAGGATTTAGGATTTAGGATTTAGCTAGCCCCTACATCCTAGCCCCTATGTCCTAATCTGACGACCGACGACTAAAAAGGGAGGCTGGTTAGATGTCATTAATGCGATTAAAAAAAGCAAAGAAAAAAACAGTAGGTTCTAAGCAAACCTTAAAAACGGTACAGCAAGGCATGGCAAAGGTGGTTTTTATTGCGCAAGACGCGCAAAGCCACGTAGTTAATCCTATTGTCCAGGCCTGTAGCCTTAAAAATATACCGGTTATCCGGGTGGACGAAATGCTGGAGTTAGGTAAGACTTGCGGCATCGAGGTGGGTTGTGCCGCCGCTTCCATTGTGGAAGAAGAAATTTAGAGAAGGGGTTGATACCGGTTGCCTACAATAAGCCAGTTGGTGCGGAAAGAAAGAGAAAAGATGATTAAGAAATCTTCGGCCCCGGCTTTAAAAAAGTGTCCCCAAAAAAGAGGGGTTTGTACCAGAGTTTATACCACGACACCTAAAAAACCGAATTCGGCGCTGCGTAAAGTGGCCCGGGTAAGACTTACTAACGGGATTGAAGTAACATCTTATATTCCGGGGATTGGCCATAATCTTCAGGAACACTCTGTGGTGTTAGTACGTGGCGGTCGCGTAAAAGATTTGCCGGGAGTTAGGTATCACGTGGTACGCGGCGCTTTGGATTGCGCTGGAACCCAAAATCGCCACCAAGGACGTTCAAAGTACGGGGCCAAGCGGCCTAAGAAATAAGAAAGGGGCACAGGCAAGGATGCCTGTGGCACACTATAAGGAGGGGAAAAATGCCACGAAGAGGTGCGGTGCCTAAGCGGGAGGTAATAGCTGATCCTTTTTACGGGAAAGTTGCCGTAACTAAATTAATTAATCAGGTTATGCATGAGGGAAAAAGAAGCCTGGCGGAAAAAATTTGTTACCAAGCCTTTGAAATTATTCAGCAAAAAACAAAAAAACTTCCGCTTGAGATATTCGATTTGGCTTTAAAGAACATTATGCCTGTACTAGAAGTAAAAGCCCGCCGGGTAGGTGGGGCTAATTATCAGGTACCAATAGAAGTACGGCCGGAGCGGCGGGAAACCTTAGGGATTCGATGGCTTACCAACTTTGCCCGGCAACGCCCGGGGAAAAGTATGGCGGAAAAAATAGCGGCTGAGATTATGGATGCCGCTAATAATACTGGAGTGACCGTAAAGAAGAAAGAAGATACCCATAAAATGGCCGAAGCTAATAAAGCTTTTGCCCATTATCGATGGTAAAAAATTAGGGAGAGAATTTTTATGACGTTGCCTATCTCATCCTTGCCTGGCGTGAAGCGGCAAATCTTGCTGGATAATATCCGTAATATAGGAATTATGGCTCATATTGACGCGGGCAAAACAACGGTTACCGAGCGAATTTTGTTTTACACGGGCAGAGTCCATAAAATAGGAGAAGTCCACGAGGGAACCGCGACCATGGATTGGATGGTGCAGGAACAAGAACGGGGGATTACCATTACTTCGGCGGCTACTACCTGTCGTTGGAAAGAGTGTTATATAAATATCATCGATACCCCTGGCCACGTAGACTTTACTATGGAAGTGGAGCGTTCTTTACGCGTTCTAGATGGGGCTATCGCTGTCTTTTGCGCGGTTGGTGGCGTAGAGCCCCAATCAGAAACTGTATGGCGGCAAGCAGATAAGTATGGTATTCCGCGTCTTACTTACATTAATAAAATGGACCGGATAGGGGCAAACTTTTTCCGCTCCTGTGAAATGATGCGTACGCATTTAAACGCAAATCCGGTAGCTATTCAGTTGCCTCTTGGGGCCGAGGATAAGTTTGGCGGGGTAATAGACCTGGTGCAACAAAAGGCTTTTATTTATCAGGATGAATTAGGAACCGAACAGGAAGAAATAGCCATTCCAACGGATATGAAAGAACTGGTGGCTGAATATCGGGAGAAATTGCTAGAAGCTTGTGCGGAAACAGATGAAGAAATAATGGAGAAATACCTGAAGGGTGAAGAACCATCGGTTAAAGAAATTAAGCGGGCTATCCGTAAAGCTACTTTGGAGGTAAAAATAACCCCTGTTTTATGCGGCACCGCCTTTAAAAACAAAGGGGTCCAGCCTCTCATTACGGCAATTTGTGACTACCTTCCTGCCCCCACAGATGTTAATGGTGTTCAAGGAATAAATCCAAACACTGACGCCATTGAGGTAAGGTTGCCAAAGGACGAAGAGCCCTTTTGCGCTCTGGTGTTTAAAATTATGACCGACCCTTATGTAGGTAGGCTGACTTTTTTAAGGGTTTATTCAGGTGAAATTAGTACTGGGACGACGGTGTATAATCCCACCAAATATAAACGGGAACGTATTAGCCGGATATTAAGAATGCACGCCAACCGCAGGGAAGAAGCAAATACTATGTGTACGGGTGACATTGTGGCGGTGGTTGGGATTAAAGAATCTTTTACCGGGGATACCCTATGCGACGAAAATCACCCGCTTGTTTTAGAGGCTATGGAATTTCCAGCTCCGGTTATATCGGTGGCTATTGAACCAAAGACTAAAGCTGACCAGGATAAAATGGGAACGGCTCTTTTAAAGCTAACCGTAGAAGACCCGACCTTTAAAGCACATACTGACGTTGAGACAGGGCAGATAATTATTTCAGGGATGGGAGAACTACACATAGAGATTATTATTGACCGGTTACTGAGGGAATTTAAGGTAGAAGCTAATGTTGGTAAGCCTAATGTGGCTTACAAAGAGACAATTAAGGAAAAAGTTAGGTCAGAAGGAAAGTATATCCGTCAAACGGGGGGACATGGTCAGTATGGGCATGTGGTTTTAGAAATAGAGCCTGCGGCCAGCCCTGGAAGTGGTTATGAGTTTAAAGATAAAACAACGGGGGGTGTAGTGCCTAAAGAGTACCTTCCGGCGGTGGAGGCAGGAGTACGCGAAGCAATGGAAACAGGGGTATTAGCCGGCTATCCCATGACTGATTTAAAGGTAAGTTTGATAGACGGGTCTTATCATGAAGTGGATTCATCAGAAGTAGCTTTTAAAATAGCGGCCTCGCAGGGCTTTAAAAACGGAGCTCAGAAAGCAAGACCGGTGCTTTTAGAACCGATTATGAAGATAGAAGTGGTAGTTCCTGAAGAATATGTAGGAGATGTGTTGGGGGACCTTCAGCAGCGGCGGGCGCGTATTGAAGGGCTGTCTTTTCAGGGAAAAATACAGATTGTACGCGGCTATGTTCCGTTGGCCGAAATGTTTGGCTACGCTACTGATTTACGCTCGGCTACTAAAGGAAGGGGGACATATACCATGCAGTTTAGTTACTACGCTGAAGCCTCCTCTAATGTAGCCGAAAAAATTATTAACCAGCGGGGAATGAGATTATCTTAAATAATTATTCAAGAAATAAGAATATATTTTAAACTATTCTTAAGGGGGAAATAAAACAATGGCGAAAGCAAAATTTGAAAGAACCAAACCTCACGTGAATATTGGTACTATTGGGCACGTGGACCACGGTAAAACTACCTTAACCTCGGCGATAACTTTTTGTTTGGCCAAGGAAGGTAAAGCCCAGCCAAAAAAAAACGAAGATATTGATAATGCTCCAGAAGAAAAAGAACGTGGTCTTACTATTAATGTTGCTCACGTGGAGTATGAAACCAACGCGCGGCATTACGCCCACGTTGATTGCCCTGGTCATGCCGACTATGTAAAAAACATGATTACCGGGGCAGCTCAAATGGATGGAACTATCCTGGTTGTTTCAGCCGCCGACGGTCCAATGCCGCAAACCAGAGAGCACATTCTTTTAGCCCGGGAGGTAGGGGTTCCTTATATTGTGGTTTTTTTAAACAAAGTGGACATGGTAGATGACCCGGAGCTACTAGAATTAGTGGAATTGGAGGTAAGAGAGCTTCTTTCCGCTTACGAATTCCCGGGCGATGAAATTCCTATTACTGCCGGTTCGGCCTTAAAAGCCATGGAATGTGGCTGTGGCAAGCATGATTGTGTCCATTGCAAGTCTATTTGGGAACTGATGGATACCGTGGATAAATATGTTCCTACCCCCAAACGAGAGATTGATAAACCCTTTTTAATGCCTATTGAAGATGTGTTTACCATTACTGGTCGTGGTACGGTGGTTACCGGCCGGGTAGAGCGGGGGATAGTAAAAGTTTCTGATGAGGTAGAAATTGTTGGTTTAATGGATAAACCACGGAAAACAGTAGTTACGGGAGTGGAAATGTTTCGTAAGGTTTTAGATCAAGGGCAGGCAGGAGATAATATCGGCTGTCTTTTGCGCGGTATAGAGCGTAAAGAAGTGGAGCGGGGGCAGGTTTTAGCTAAGCCAGGAAGCATTAAGCCCCATACCCACTTTAATGCCGAAGTATATGTGTTAACTAAAGAAGAAGGAGGACGGCACACCCCATTTTTTAATGGTTATCGCCCCCAATTTTATTTCCGGACTACCGATGTAACCGGGGTTGCTGAATTACCGGAAGGGATAGAAATGGTAATGCCTGGGGATAATGTCCGTTTAACCATTAAGCTAATTACCCCTATTGCTATTGAAGAAGGGGTCCGTTTTGCCATTCGGGAGGGGGGCCGTACCGTGGGGACAGGTGTGGTTTCTTCTATAATTGAATAAAAAAGAGGTTTAAAGATGAAAAATCAAAGAATTCGAATTCGTTTAAAGGCTTATGACCACCGTATGCTGGATCAATCGGCGCAAAAAATTGTTGAAACAGCAAAAAGAACCGGGGCTGAGGTAGTAGGGCCAATACCATTGCCTACCGAAAAGAATATATATACTATTTTGCGCTCCCCTCATAAAGACAAAGATTCGCGAGAACAGTTTGAAATGAGGACGCACAAAAGGTTAATTGATATTTTAGAACCACCACCTAAAACAGTGGATGCTTTAATGCGTTTAGATTTACCGGCTGGGGTGGACATAGAGATTAAACTTTAAAGGTGGAAAAAAAATGGAAAAAGGCATTTTAGGCCGAAAAGTTGGTATGACACAAGTTTTTTTACCGGATGGAGTAGCCGTACCAGTTACTGTTATTGAGGCTGGCCCGTGTATTGTGGTCCAGAAAAAAACACCGGCTGCGGATGGCTATAGCGCCATTCAAGTTGGTTTTGGAAGTAAACGGGAAAAACTTTTTAATAAGCCGCTTAAAGGTCATTTTGCCCGGTCCGGGGTAAAGGTAAGGCGTTTTTTAAGGGAATTACGGTTGAATGATATTACGCCTTATGAGGTTGGACAGGAAATTAAAGCGGATATTTTTGCTCCAGGGGATCAATGCGACGTAACCGGTATTTCAAAAGGCCGGGGTTTTGCCGGTGGGATCAAAAGGCATGGTTTTAAGCGTGGCCCTATGAGCCATGGCTCAAAGTACCATAGACGTCCCGGCTCACTAGGGGCTAAAGGGCCAGCACGTGTTTTTAAGGGAAGAAAACTTCCCGGTCATTACGGGGCGGAGCGGGTAACGGTACAAAATTTAAAAGTTATTCAGGTTGATGCGGTAAAAAATCTCCTGGTATTAAAAGGAGCAGTACCTGGGGTACGCCAGAGTTTATTATTAATAAAAAATACAGTAAAGGTTAAAGATGCAGGCTGGAAGCCTACACCACAAAGTTGACTGTTGATAGTTATATAGTTATAGGGAAAGGTGGAAAGATTGTGCTTAAAGCGGCCTTGTATAATATTGATGGTAATCAGGTAGGGGAAATAGATTTAAAAAACGAGGTTTTTGGTGTTCCGGTGCATGAGGCCGTAATCCATCAGGCGGTAGTAAAACAGTTAGCGGGCAGACGACTAGGCACTCATGATACCAAAACAAGAGCAGAAGTGCGTGGCGGGGGACGGAAACCATGGCGTCAAAAAGGAACTGGCCGGGCTAGACACGGCAGTATCCGTTCTCCCATTTGGCGCAAAGGAGGAATTATTTTTGGGCCTCACCCCCGCGACTATAGCTATAATATGCCGAAAAAAATGCGCCGGCTAGCTTTGAAGTCTGCCCTTTCGGCGAAAGTAAAGGTAGGCAACCTTTTTATCCTTGAGGATTTAAAATTAAGCCGGCCAAAGACAAAAGATATCCTTATGCTTCTTGATAAAATGAAAATTAAGGAAAGAACATTGCTTGTAACTGCCGGACCAGACGAAAATGTGCTGAAATCTACCCGAAACATCTCAGGAGTTAAATTTCTACCCCTTACCGGTATGAATGTTTACGATATTTTAGCTTATCAAAAGTTAATTATGACCAGGGAGGCCCTGGATAAATGCGAGGAGGCCCTGGCTAAATGAAAAACCCACGGGATATACTAAATAAGCCAGTAATTACAGAAAAAAGCATGTCTTTGGTGCAAGGGGGTAAGTATACTTTTATTGTTGCGTTGACCGCAAATAAAGTAGAGGTTAAAAAAGCCGTTGAGGAACTTTTTAAAGTGAAAGTAAAAAAGGTAAACACCTTACGGGTTAAAGGCAAAGCCAAAAGAGTGCGTAATATTGTTGGTCGCACTTCTGAAATTAAAAAAGCAATAGTTACTTTAAGAGAAGGAGATAGAATAGAAATATTCGAAGGTGTATAGGAGGTATTAAGGGTGGCGGTTAAAAAATTTAAACCCACTTCACCAGGACGTCGTTTTGTGACTGGCTCTACTTTTGAGGAAATTACCACTACTAAACCAGAAAAGTCTTTGTTAAGGCCATTGAAAAAAACCGGGGGACGTAACGTCAGAGGTAAGATTACCGTGCGTCACCGGGGTGGGGGGCATAAACGCCTTTATCGGATTATTGACTTTAAACGGGAAAAAGATGGTATGCTGGCTAAAGTAACCAGTATTGAATATGACCCTAATCGTTCAGCCCGGGTTGCTCTTTTAAGTTATCCTGACGGAGAAAAACGCTATATTTTAGCTCCTGATGGTTTAAAGGTAGGGATGAAGATTTCTTCTGGACCAGAAGCTGATATTACGGTAGGTAATGCTTTGCCTTTGCGTCATATTCCCCTGGGTACAATGATCCATAATATTGAACTTTACCCGGGCGGAGGAGGTCAAGCGGTTCGTTCTGCAGGAGCTGCAGCCCAGTTAATGGCTAAAGAAGGCAAGTACGCGCACGTTCGTTTGCCCTCTGGGGAAATACGTTTATTCATACAGGAGTGCCGGGCCACCATTGGTCAGGTCAGCAATCCGGAGCACGAAAATATTACGGTGGGCAAAGCAGGACGTACGCGCTGGTTGGGTTGGCGGCCTACTGTTCGAGGAGTAGCAATGAATCCGGTAGACCACCCGCATGGTGGCGGTGAGGGACGCTCTCCCATTGGCCGTAATCCGGTAACACCATGGGGTAAACCGGCTTTGGGGGCTCGAACGAGGAAAAAGAAGCCTAGTGGGCGGTTAATTATAAAAAGAAGGAAATGAAGGTAGGATAAAATGGGACGTTCATTAAAAAAAGGACCATATTGTGAACCAAAACTCTTAAATAAAATTGAAGCGATGAATAAACGGGGAGAAAAGCGGGTGATTAAAACCTGGTCCCGTCGTTCTACTATATTTCCCCAAATGGTTGGTTACACCGTTGCCGTTCATGATGGACGTAAACATGTACCAGTGTACATTACGGAAGATATGGTAGGTCACAAGTTGGGAGAGTTTGCTGTAACCAGGCTTTTTAGGGGACACGGGTCTCATACGGAAAGATCTACGGCCCTTAGATAGGAACAAGAAAGGAAGGATGACCAGATGGAGGCACACGCTACAGCAAAGTATATTCGTATTTCTCCCCGTAAGATGCGTCAAGTGGTAGATTTAATTCGCCAAAAGGATGTTAACGAAGCTCTGGCCATTTTAAAATATACCCCTAAGCGGGCAGCCATACCAGTGGCTAAAGTGGTTAAGTCGGCAGTGGCAAATGCGGAACATAATTACGACCTGGACAAAGACAAATTATATGTGGCATCAGCCTTTGTGAACCAAGGGCCGACTTTTAAAAGGTTTCAGGCAAGGGCTATGGGGCGAGCAAACATAATTTATAAGCGCACCAGTCATATTACTGTTTTAGTTAAAGAAAAAAATAAATAAGGAGGAATATAGTGGGTCAAAAAGTACACCCGAAAGGCTTGCGTTTGGGTATTGTTAAGGATTGGGAAGGAAAATGGTATGCTGATAAAAAAACATTTGCTATTTTTTTGCTGGAGGATGTAAAAATTCGCCGGTTTATAAAAGAAAAACTTTTTGCGGCTGGAATTTCTAATATTCAAATTGAGCGGGCTGCAAACCGGGTAAAAATAACTATAAATACGGCCAGGCCAGGAATTGTTATTGGGCGTGGCGGCGTAGAAGTAGAGTCTTTACGGAAAAAATTAGAAAATATAACCGGTAAACAAGTCCATATAAACATTGCCGAAATAAAAACTCCCGAATTAGAAGCGCAACTTGTGGCGGAAGGGGTAGCCGCGCAAATTGAAAAACGGATTGCCTTTCGCCGGGCAATGAAACAGTCGGTTTCACGGTCTATGCGGTTGGGGGCAAAAGGAATTAAAATAGCGGTAAGTGGGCGTCTGGGGGGAGCAGAAATTGCCCGTACGGAGTGGTATAGTGAAGGTAAAGTACCGTTGCATACTTTACGAGCAGATATAGATTATGGGTTTACAGAAGCAAATACAACTTACGGTAAAATTGGGGTTAAAACCTGGATTTACAAAGGAGAAGTGTTGCCGGCAAAAAAACAAGGAGTGGGAAGTGAGAAGTTAGAAGTGGGAAGTTAAGGGGCAGAAGAGAAAGTAGGCACAGAGGGGCAAAGGCACAGAGGCACAAAGGGAAATGAAAACATATAGAGATCTGCAAGTCTGGCAAAAATCAATGACTTTAGTTACTGAAATATATAAGATTTCTAAAGGGTTTCCCAAGGACGAAGTTTACGGATTAACTTCTCAAACGAAACATTACGCGATTTCAATTCCCATCATTATGGCGGAAGGTTATGGTCGAAATTCTACCAATGAGTATATTCATTTCCTACGAATTGCAACGGGTTCTCTATATGAATTGCAAACTCAGATGGAAATCTTTATGAAGCAGCAAATAGGCAAAAAAACTTTGTGCCTTTGTGCCTTTGCCCCTATGAACCTGAGCAGTTACTTTATTTTAAGTTTTACCTCTAACCTCTCACTTCCCACTTCCCAAGAAGGGAGTGCAGTGAAGAATGTTAATGCCCAAAAGAGTAAAGCACCGTAAGCAGCACCGGGGGAATTTCCGGGGCAAGGCCAAAGGCGGGACGACGGTACATTTTGGTGAGTATGGATTACAGGCTTGTGAGGCGGGCTGGATTTCAAACCGTCAAATTGAAGCGGCCCGTATTGCCATAACCCGTTACATAAAGCGGGGTGGAAAAGTATGGATTAGAATCTTTCCCAATAAGCCAATTACCGCCAAACCAGCGGAGACAAGGATGGGTAGTGGCAAAGGAACGCCTGAGCACTGGGTAGCGGTGGTTAAACCAGGACGAATTATGTTTGAACTGGCCGGGGTAAAGGAAGAAGTAGCCCATGAAGCTATGCGCCTGGCGGCCCATAAATTGTCCATAGAAACAAAATTTGTGGTTAAAGAATTTGAAGAAGAAGAAGCAGGTGAGGCAAGTGAAAATTAACGAATTAAGAGAGATGACCATAGTTGAGCTAACTAAAAAGATAGAGCTAGCAAAAGATGAACTTTTTAAATTAAGGTTTCAACTGGCGATCAATCAATTGGAAAACGTTGGGAGAATTAAAGAAGCGCGGCGAAATATAGCCCGTCTAAAAACAATACTTCGAGAAAGTGAATTGGGTATTTCATCTTAAAGTTCAGAAATTAAGGGTTTAAAAATACCTGGAGGGAATAAGAAATGGAAGGTATACCGCGTAAAGCCAGGATCGGTCGTGTAGTAAGCAACAAAATGGATAAAACGGTTGTTGTTACGGTGGAAACTCAAGGGCGTCATCCTTTATATAAAAAGACCATCCGTCGGACAAAAAGGTTTAAAGCGCATGATGAAAAAAACGCCTGTCAAATTGGTGACCGGGTGCGGATTATGGAAACACGCCCCATTTCACGCGATAAACGGTGGCGGGTAGTAGCCATATTGGAGAAGGCAGAGCAAGGATAAAATACAAGGGGACGGTTCTCTTGTCTTTCTTCATTATCTTTCTTCGAGGAAATACAAGAGAACCGTCCCCAGGCGGGAGGAAAAAAAGTGATTCAGGTTCAATCAATACTTAATGTAGCCGACAATACAGGAGCCCGCCGCTTAATGTGCATTCGTGTTTTGGGGGGAGCTTTTCGTCGTTACGCCACAGTTGGTGACGAAATTGTTTGTTCGGTTAAGGAAGCAACACCGGGCGGGGTGGTTAAAAAAGGTGATGTGGTTAAGGCAGTTGTTGTGCGAACCGCAAAGGAAATGCGCCGTTCCGATGGTTCCTATATTAAATTTGACGAGAATGCCGCGGTAATTATTAAAGATGATGGGAGTCCGCGCGGTACGCGTATCTTTGGTCCGGTAGCCAGGGAATTGCGCGAGCGTGATTTTATGAAAATTATCTCTTTAGCTCCTGAGGTAATCTAAATGCAGGCGGGAAGCCCGCACCACGGTAAATTTAAATTGGAGGTCTTGTAATGGCCAAGGTTCATGTTCGTAAAGGAGATAGCGTATTAGTAATTAGCGGTAAAGACGCAGGAACACAGGGCAAGGTATTAGTTGTTTTACCTGCCAAAAGCAAAGTAGTGGTGGAAAAAATTAATGTGGTTAAGCGTCATACCCGGCCTTCTCGAACAATGCCCCAGGGAGGCATTTTAGAAAAAGAAGCGCCAATTAGCAGTTCTAAGGTAATGTTGGTCTGTAATCATTGTAAACAACCAACCCGCACAGGGCGCAAGATATTAAGTGACGGAAAAAAAGGGCGTTTATGTAAAAAATGTCAGGAATTAATCGGTTAGTGGCTAGTTGGGCTTAAAGAAAGAGGGAGAAGCAATGTCAAGATTAAAAGAGAAATATAAAAAAGAAGTAGTGGCCACCCTAATGCAAAAATTTGGCTATAAAAACATCCTGGCTGCGCCAAAGTTAGAGAAGGTGGTAATTAATATAGGAGTAGGCGAAGCTACCAATAATAGCAAAGCTATGGATGCCGCAGTTAATGATTTGTCTCTTATTGCGGGACAACGGCCGGTGGTTACCAGAGCGAAAAGGTCTATTGCTGCTTTTAAGTTACGGCAAGGGATGATGGTGGGTTGTAAGGTAACTTTGCGGGGAACCCGGATGTATGATTTTGTAGATAAACTTTTTAATGTCGCCCTACCGCGGGTCCGTGATTTTCGAGGGATACCGCCAAAGTCTTTTGACGGCCGGGGGAATTATACCTTGGGGATTAAGGAGCAGTTAATTTTTCCAGAAATTGATTATGATAAAATTGATAAAGCGCGAGGAATGGATATTATCTTTGTAACTACAGCTCAAAAAGACGAAGAGGCAAAAGAACTGTTAAGGCTTTTAGGAATGCCTTTTCGGGCTGCATAAAATAACCAGGAGAAAATTGGGTGAAGGAGGGGAATGGTGGCTAAAATATCAATGATTTATAAGGCAATGCGTGAGCCTAAATTTAAAGTGCGACAGCACAACCGGTGCAAGCTTTGTGGACGTCCCCATGCTTATATGCGTAAATTTGGCCTTTGCCGGATTTGTTTTCGGGTACTTTCGTACCGCGGGGAAATCCCAGGTGTGCGTAAGGCCAGTTGGTAAAAGGAGGTGTTTTTAATGGCCATGACAGATCCGGTAGCTGATTTCTTAACGCGTGTTCGCAACGCCAATATGGTTTACCACGACAAAGTAGAAATACCGGCTTCTAAAACAAAAAAAGCTATTACGATTATTCTTAAGGAAGAAGGATTTATCAAGGATTATGAGTTTCTTGAAGAAAGCCACAGGCAAGGAGCTATTAAAATTTATTTAAAATACGGACCTAATAAGCAACGGGTTATTACAGGCATAAAACGCATAAGCAGGCCTGGCTTGAGAGTTTACGTCCGCAAAAGTGATGTACCCCGGGTATTGGGGGGTTTGGGGGTAGCTATTATTTCTACTTCAAAGGGGATTTTAACCGATAAGCAGGCTAGGAAAATGAATTTAGGCGGTGAAATTATTTGTTATATATGGTAAAATTACTAAGGAGTAAGGCGGTGGGGCGAAGGTGTCACGGATAGGCAAACAACCAATTGCTCTTTCTTCCGGAGTGGAAGTTCAAATTGAAGGAACCGCAGTGCGGGTAAAAGGTCCTAAGGGCCAGTTAGAGAGGCAGGTTCGCCGCGAAATGGCCTTGCGGCAAGAAGACGGGCAGTTAATTGTTTCTCGTCCTTCGGATGAAAAAAAGCATAAGGCCCTGCACGGATTAACCAGGACTTTGTTAGCTAATATGGTAACGGGAGTAACCCAGGGGTTTGAAAAAACACTTGAATTGTTTGGTGTAGGTTATCGAGCCACCAAACAAGGAAATAAACTAGTGCTTACGGTAGGTTATTCTCACCCCGTAGAAATTACCCCGCCTGAAGGGCTAACCATTGAAGTGCCTCAGCTGACAAAAATAATAGTTAAAGGCTGCGATAAAGAAAAGGTTGGTGCTCTAGCGGCTAAAATTAGGGCCGTAAGAGAACCTGAACCATATAAAGGCAAAGGAATAAGATATGAAGGGGAAAGAATCCGGCGAAAAGTGGGTAAAGCTGGCGGGAAAGGCAAGAAGTAAGTACAAGGCTTGTGATAACATGTTAAAGATGCAGGCTGGAAGCCTGCACCACAAATAGTTACAGAATAATAAAAGGGTGGGTTATCTTGTTTAAAAAAGTAAACCATAATATGTTAAGGAAAAAGCGTCATTT
>JJNX02000047.1 GCA_000681355.2 Peptococcaceae bacterium SCADC1_2_3 | reverse complement strand
GGCTAATAGGTAAAATAGGGTTACTCGTAATGATGATTGTGATTATAGGAGGAATAGGTGTTGAATATAAGACATGTTTCTTCAAAAAAATGATTGTCGGCTTTGTATATGATAATCGAGTACATTGTGTTAGCTGTAAGAAATTGCCGACATTGTCTGAAGTTGAACAAATTGTAGAAGAACACCAGGACTTAATTGAAGAGATTGAAAAGGTAAATCCAGGACTCATATTTGTATCTATAAGTTCCCCTTGTCCAGGGAAAGGAGCTATTGTCATTGAATATCCGTCACACCGAGATAGAATACGAATAGAAGAATTAATAGGGGAGACGTTCTTCGGGGTTCCCTGGAGGGGAATCAATATCTGATGAGCCTTCCACTAGAGGAAAAGCAACGGGAATGTCATCGCAAATACACTAAGGAGCAAATCAAAATAAATAAAGAAAGGAGCAGTAACAATGAAAGCGTGGGCGATAATTCTGACGCTTATTTGTATTTCTATTAACTTAATAGGATGTACAGGAGTAAAACAGCAAGCTGACAGTAGATTTCAGGAAAATAAAACCAAATCTCAACCACTTGATGGTCATACAGGGTCGTTACTGATTTCATTGATGGATGATAAACCGGTTCCGCTCAATGTACCGGTAGACTCTTGTAATATCATGTATTGCCGCTGGTCCCCGGACGGTCAATGGCTGGTATATGGCAATAAAGGCGATTTATTTCTTTATAGTTATAAAACAGGAAAAAGTATTAATCTCACCAACACGCCCAACAGATGGGAATTGATGCCTTCCTGGTCGCCTGACGGATCAAGGCTGTGCTTTACAAGTCGACTATTGCATTCTGATGAGAGGTCTAGGGAGGATCCTGATGGCAATTGGGTAATGTCCGGCGCTTGGGGAGGCAGTCCCACTATCATCCGTAGGGATGGCACCGGTTATGAAATGTTGGAAGAAGGGTTGGTGTGGAATCCGAGTTGGTCTTCCGACGGCAAAATGATTGCTTATGGGTCCGGGGGAAGTATCCACCTGTTTAACCTGAAGGAGCACAAAGCAAGAGTAATTTCTTCCAAGGATACTGGCTTGGAAGCTAAATACATTGGTTCACCCTCTTGGTCTCCGACACGGCCTGAAATAGCCTTTTTTTTTCTCAATGACAGGGAACCCACGCGCGAAGAAGTTTTGGCCGGAACCGCTTTACCAACAAAACAGGGTTTTGCGCTACTGGATTTGCAAACGAATAAAATCAGGGTTCTATATACTTTTGAAGGTCCTTTTACCTCATACAGACTTCCAGCCCTTTGGAGTACAGACGGCAATAAACTGGTCTTTCATCTTGAGGCCGAAGGGCCTGTTCACAACCCAACCGGCCTAATGGTTACCAATCGTGAAGGGGGAAGTTTACAGAAAATTGGCGAAGCATATCAGGTTCTCTGGGAACCTAACGGAAACCGGCTGGCCTATGTAGATGCTAATGATTACCGTATTGTTAGAATCGTGTCTTTCAACGGAGATACATATACAATCAAAACGATTATTGAGGATAATAATACAATAGAAGGAATAACGTGGCGGCCCGCTCTTAAAAGTTGAAGTTGAACTTAGGTGATTAAAAAATGCCAAGACATGCCCGGGGGGAAGCAAAGGGGACGTTCTTTTTGCTTCGGGCCATTTCAGAATCGCAGGCGGAATAATGCTTATACGGTGTATGCCTCCATGAACAAAATAAATAGGGTTTTTATGCTTGTTTCTTTTTGCCTAAAGAACTGTTCTTTTTCCCACGCCTCAACAAACCACCACCGTTTTTAGCTCAAAGTTTTTATTCTTTTTTCGTTTTTTGAAGGTCTTGTCTCCTTCATTGAAATTTAACTTTCCTCTGCCTGTCGGCAGACAGGTCCCAGTATGCTTTTTATAAGGGCTTTTGATTGTTGGATCCTGCAAAAGTGGGCTCCTCGCTCCATTCCTTACCCACAACGGGGACGAGTTCCTCTCAACCGTCCGCTGTTCTTTTCCTCTTTTCTTTAAGTCCATACTTTTTTTAGTTCTTTGCTTCTTAACCAAAACTTTACAATTTCTTAACCAAAAATTAACCGAAAATTGACAATTTCTTAACCGAAACTAAACAATTTTTTGCTATAATGCGTAACCAGATACCAGGAAAGAAGCAACTCCCTAAGGAGGTTGATTATAAACAGCCCAAAGCTTAAAAGGAGGTGGGAGCGGCAACAGTAAGTAAAAAAATATTTTAGCGGCGGAAAGTAGGTTAAGGTAGAGGTAGGGAAAACAAAGCAGAAAGAAAGTAGCTTAGAAAACCAAAAACCTAAATTAAAAAATTAAAAGGAGGAAAATTTAAATGGGTAAATTGGCTAAAAAGTCCACGCATCCTGACGGTTCCTTCCGGCCTAGTGCCCCGGCCACCAGGGAAGATGTGGCGGTAGCTTTGGTGCTGGCCACGGCTGTTAAGCTTAGTTTTTGCCCTGGTCGCGCTTTCTGGTCCGGCTCTGGCAGCAAAATTAAGCGGGGAGCTCTTAACGAGCGGCTCCACTACCGTGCAGCCTTTGGCGGAAGATTTAGCGGCCGCCTTTACGAAAAAAAATCCTAACGTTAAAATTAACGTTGCCGGAGGTGGATCCGGCGTAGGCATTAAGGATGTAGCGGCCGGAAAGGTGCATATTGGCAACTCTTCCCGCAAATTAAAGGACAGTGACCCGGCGGGTCTGGTCGCCAACGTGATTGGCTATGATGCCGTGGCGGTAGTTGTTAACAGTAAATGCCCCGCCATAAAGGTGGTTAAAAAGGGTTTATCCAAGCAACAGGTAAAAGACATTTTTACCGGTAAAATAACCAACTGGAAAGATGTGGGCGGCAAGAACGCCTCGATTATGGTGCAAAGCCGCACGGCCCCTTCCGGCACCTTAGATTTCTTTAGTGAAGAAGTGCTGAATAAGGAAGCGGTGGTGGATACGGCTAAAAAGTATGAATCCAACGGCCTGCTAAAGCAGGCGGTAACCCAAAACAAAAATGCCATTGGGTTTATTTCCCTGGGCTACCTGGATAAAAAGGTAGTAGGCGTGCCCTTAAACGGGGTGGCGCCTTCCTTAAAGAACGCCGTAGCCGGTAAATACCACCTGGTCAGACCGTTGATTATGGTGACTAAAGGCAAACCGGCCGGTCTAGCGGCGGCCTTTATTAAGTTTGCGCAATCAGCAAAAGGCCAAAAGATTGTGGCTAAAAAATGGTTAAAGGCCAAAAAGTAAGGGTCTTTTCTAACCCCGCCATTCTCCCCTAACCAAAGGGGCCTCTTTACCCTGTAACCCTCCCCTAACCACAGGGGAGGGTTGGGGTGTAAGAGAAAAAAAGGCCGGCTATTTTTTGAGGTGATTAGGTGAAAGAAAAAACAATTAGTGCTCAAGCGGAAGAAAAGGTGATTTTGTTTCCTTACCTGAATCAGGTGAACCGTGTCTGCCGATAGGCAGGTATGGATAAGCTGGGGGAAATAATAATGGAAAAAATATTTTTTTTATTTACCCTGGCCGGAAGTATTACCATATTTTGTGTGATTTTTTTTATCTTAAGCAACGCCGTCCCGGTACTTAGGGCCAGCGGAATTTCCTTTTTTGTTACCGGCGGGTGGGAGGAACAATTTTTTAATACCTGGCTGGCCACCGCCACCACCGGTACCCATTACCGTTTTGGGGCCTTAGAGCTTATCGGAGGTACCGTTTTAACTACCGTGGGGGCGTTAATTTTAGCCTTCTTTTTTGGTCTGGGCGGGGCTATTTTTCTGACGGAATTATGTCCTTTATGGCTGCGCCGGCCGCTGGCATCGGTGGTGCGCCTTCTTTCCGCCATTCCGCCGGTTATTTACGGCCTGGTGGGTTTATTGGTGATTGTACCTTTAATTTATAATTACCTGATTAGTGAAGAGTTGGCCTTAAAAATGATTGAGACCGCGGCCCTGGACGGAACCTGCCTTTTAGCCGGCATAATTGTCCTGGGTTTAATGATCACCCCCACCTTTACCATCCTGGCTTCGGCAGCTTTACTTGCCGTGCCGCGGTCATACAAAGAAGCCGCCCTGGCGCTGGGTGTATCCCCCTGGCGCACCATCAGGGGCGTAATTATGCCGGCGGCCCGGCCCGGGATTTTAGCCGGCCTTATTTTGGCGGCCGGGACCGCGGTGGGTGAATTTGTGGCTTTAGCCATGGTTTCGGGAAGCGTGACCCACCTTCCCAGCCCGGTCCACGGCCTGGTTTTTTTCCTGGAGCCGGTGCAAACGCTGGCGGCGGCTATTTTTGTCAACGCCGAAGCCTTAGGAGTGGCTCCTTGCGAGTCAGCCCTTTTTGCCCTGGCCTCACTTATCCTGGTCTTAAGTATATTTTTTAGCCTGCTGGCCCGGCTGATCAATCGCCAAAAGAAAAAGGAGGCGGGTGAAGTTGAATAAAAAGGCCGGGATAGGTCCCATATTTTGCTGGTTTTCCGGCCTCCTTACCCTGGCGGTTTGCCTGAGTATTATTGTTTTTTTGCTGGTCAAAGGGGTGCCTTCTTTATCCTGGCGGTTTTTAACCACCCATCCTGAAGTTAGTCTTACGGAGGGACTGGGAGGAGGTATTTTAGGGCCTTTGGCGGGCACCTTACTGCTTACCGTGATGGGAATTTTAGTGGCCCTACCCTGGGCCCTGGCCATGGCCATTTATTTGGCCGAGTACGCCGGGCAAAACTGGTGGACCGATGCTTTGCGGCTGGGAATAGAGGTGCTGGCCGGCGTGCCTACCATTGTCATTGCCCTTTTCGGACTGATCCTTTTTAGTTACCCGGAACTGTCCTTTTTGAGCCTTAAGGTAGAAGGGGTGGAGCAGGGAAGGGCCTTTGGGAAAAGCTTTTTTGCGGCGGCCATTACCATGGCCGTTATGGTGCTGCCCCTGGTGACTAAAACGGTGGAAGAAGCCCTTAAAAGTGTACCTCCTACTTACCGGGAAGCGGCTTATGCTTTAGGAACCAGCAAATGGCACACCATTAAAAGAGTAATTTTGCCCGCCGCTAAAAGCGGGATTGCTACGGGAGCTGTTCTGGGCCTGGGGCGGATTGCCGCTGATGTGGCCATTGTCTGGTTTTGTTTGGGGGCCGTTATTACCTTTACTTCTCCGGAGCCCTGGTGGGATCCCGGGAGTTGGCTGGATACCCTGCGTCACCCTGGGGCTACTTTAACTTCATATATTTACAGTGCTTCCCCGGCCGGTACAGGCAATGATCCCCAGCGGGCTTACGGGGCGGCTTTGGTTTTGATTGCGCTAATTTTGGTTTTAAACGGCCTGGTGGATTACCTGCAGCGCTTTACCCGGATAATAAAGGAAGAATAAGTAAGGTAAAATCTTTTGAAAATTGAAAATTGCCCCTATTAAATGGCCAGGTGTTCAATCAGCGAAAAATTTATTTTTAAAAAAAGGAGTGGCTGAATAATGAAGTTTCTAAAAAAACATAGTTTTAAGCTTAAAGTATTACTGGTTAGCGTTGTTTTTTTGACGGTTCTGATTTTAACCGGCAGCCATACTACCACTTTAGCCCAACAAAAAACCTTACTAAAAAACATCGCGTTAGCTGCAACTCAGGATACAACTCAGGATACAGAAACAGAAGAAGAAGAAGAAGAGACGGTAGCCCCGCCTTCAAGACCACTAACCATTATTATTGACGGGCAGGAAACCACCAGCGACCAGCCCATTATAATTAAAGGAACCAGAATTTACGTACCGCTGCGTTTTGTATCCGAAGCTTTGGGCTACCCCATCAAATGGGATAACAGTACCAAAACAGCCTACATTGGCGCCCGTTATGTAGGCACCGACCTGGTGGATAAAAAACCGGCCCGAACTGGAGTGAAGATAAAACAACCGGCAAAGGTTGGCGGAGTCGGCTATCCTAAGGGATACATTCTGGGGCCCAGCGCTTTTCACGAAGTAAGCTGGGATTTAGGCGGACGCTTTAACCATTTTACCTTTAACTTTGGCGTTCCCGATAATAACCAGACGGATACAGCCGGCTTTACGGTAGTGGCGGACGGGAGAAAAAAATTAGGGGAAAAGGTAATTTCTAAAGATGACGGGCTCAAGGAGTTCAGCTTTGGCGCAAAGGGGGTTAACACCGTAACGGTAAAAAGCTATAAACAGGCCGGAGGGGTAGTCGTCAGCCCGCGGGCCCAGTAAATTTTTTTTTAAACGTATCTTTATAGGTAAAAGGAAAGGGAATACTAATGCTGGCATGGAAGAATTAATTACCTTTTTCCGGTTCTTAATTATATTTGTATCCGGCTATTATTTTTTTCTTTCCTTATTTTGCTTGGGACAAAGAAAAGAGTTGTACAGGCGTACCCTGCCCGCTATGCGCTTTGCGTTAGTGGTAGCCGCTCATAACGAGGAAAAGGTGATTAAGCCCCTTTTAGAAAGTCTTTTTAACCAGGACTATCCAAAAGACCTCTACCGGATTTTTGTGGTGGCGGATAATTGCCGCGACCAAACAGCTAAAGTAGTCCAAAGTACCGGGGCAGTTGTCTTCAGTCGTCAGGACCAAGAAAAGAGGGGTAAGGGCTATGCCTTAGAATTTGGCTTTCAGAAAATATTTGCTTTAAAGGAAAAGTTTGATGCCCTGATCATTTTTGACGCCGATAATTTAGTGGACCCTAATTTTTTACGGGTGATGAACTACCGTCTTTTAAAAGGGGAAAAAATTATTCAGGGTTACCTGGGGGTAAAAAACCCCGGGGATAGCTGGGTCACCCGGGCTATTGCGGTAGGCTACTATATTTCCAACCGTTTCTGGCAACTGGCCAAGTACAACGTTGGTTTGTCTTGTGCCTTAGGTGGCACGGGTATGTGCATTGCCATAGAGGTTTTAAAAGAGGTGGGTTGGCAAATGGATACGCTAACCGAAGACCTGGAATTTCAAACGAAAGCCCTTTTATTAAACCGGCGGGTTACCTGGGCCCACCAGGCCGTGGTTTACGACGAAAAACCCCTTACGGTAAGACAGTCCATGCGCCAGCGCCTGCGGTGGATGCAGGGACACTGCGATGTAGCCAACCGCTATTTTTTTAAGCTGATTTACCGGGGGATTATGGGGCGTAATCTCCGCCAGCTTGACGGGGCGCTGTATTTAATCCAGCCTTTTTTTACCGTCTTTTTTGGTTTTATCTTTCTTTATTTTTTAATGAGGGTAATCAGCGGCTTTTCGGATAATCCCCGTATTTTTCTTTACGGTCTGCTTTTTCAATATTTTTACCTGGCCCTGCCCTTAATTTTAGAAAAGGTCTCCTTAACAGTTTACGGCTGGCTTTTTTATTACCCCTTTTTTACCTTAACCTGGATTCCCGTTACCATAGCCGGTTTTATCTACCGCAAACGTAAAATCTGGTCCCATACCCTCCATGTACGGGATATTTCCCTGGCCAGTTTAAAGAAGGAAAATTAACCGTTAATTACCTTAATTACCCCTTTTAGCTTTTTGATTTTCTTGGTTTTGGCTCCCTATGGTAAGATATGGTTATAAAAAATGGGGGGAGGGGACGGGAAACAATCTTTTTGATTAATTCCCGTCCGGGGGTTATAATCTTTATTAAGCGTACCACAAAATTGTTAAGTTCAGGTTAATTTTCGGTTAAGTTTTTGTTAAGTATTTGTTAAGTTTTTTACTAACCAATAAAGTCACCCAGGGCCCCGCCAAAAACAAGGGCAATAAGAATAATCAAGGTTTCTACTTCGCTTAAGGCCAAGCCGGTAAAAGCTGGAATAGCGATTAGGATAACTAAACCGGTCATTAAACCGCTTAAAATACCTTTAATGAGGGCTTCATTAAGGTCATCAAATTTAGCCGCTACAAACCCGCCGCCAAGACTGCTCAAAAAAGCTATAAACCCTGAAATTATTAAAGGGGCTTGTCCTTCGTAAAGGTTGTAAAAAACAAAAAAGGCTAAAAGCCCGCCCACGATAATAGTAGTAATAGCTCCTACCACAATAGAAAAAACTTCTTTAAACAATTAACTAACCTCTATTTTAATATTTATTATTACTGGAGCCTTTTTTCACTTAATTTTAGTTTTGCACCCGGTTCCAAAGTTCAGTTACCCTGGCTTTAATCTGGTCCCTAATTTCTCTAACCTTTTCTTGCGGTTTTTCACTGGGATCTTCCAAATCCCAATCTTCTGTTTCTACAAAGGCAGCCGGGCAAATGTTTTCCATGCCGCAGCCCATACTTACCACCAGGTCAGCTTTTTCCACTAATTCTGGGGTCAACGGCTTTGGTTTTTGCTGACTAAGGTCAATTCCTATTTCTTGCATTACTTTCATAACCTTTGGGTTAATACTCGACGCCGCAGACATACCAGCGGAGAAAGCAGTTGCTTTTCCGGCGGCCAATTTATTGAAAAAAGCTTCGGCCATTTGGCTTCTTCCTGCGTTATGAACACAAACAAACAAGACCTTTTTATTTTTCAGCATAATTACTTAATTTAGACGACCTCCTTAAAAAAAGGCTATTTTTACTTGGGCCAAATCTTTCGAAAAGAAATGGCGGCAAATAAGTTCCGCTTGGTTTCTTTTCCTCTTTTTTTTACGTAGAACAAAAATTCGCCTAAAAAATCTTCCCAAAGGCTAGTTACTTCCTTTGCGCGCTCTGGCTGCTGGCGCATAATTTCTAAACTACTATTAACAACTTCCCGAATAAGCTCCATTACCTGTTCTAACTTCGCCCGTAGTTCTTCCGTCTGCGGCAAGAAAAAACCCCCTAATCTTTATTAGGTAAATTTTATTATTTAAAGTTTTAATTTATTCCTGCCCCGATTTAATTTCATTCTCGTCCGTAGGTTCAAGGGCTTTTTTGATTTTTTCAAACTGGGCTTCGGCCACAATATCTTCTATGCTTTCCCGTAATTGAGCTACCGTTGCTTTGGTTTTATCCCCTAATATTACAATTTCAGCCAAAATTTTATTTAGGTAGGGCGTAAGGGCATTTCTAAAAGTAGGGACAGTTAAAAGAGCCAGAATAACCAGCAGCGCCGTCCACAAGGTCCGGTTGGAAGATAGTTCTCTTAAGCTTTCCGGCAAAGAAGAGGGCCCTAGTAAACTGCTTAATTCACCAACCGTAACGTTTTTTTTCCGGGCTTCTTCAATAATTTCCTGCAGTAAGGCCCTTACCTCCGGATTTCGTTGGCGCTGCACTCGTCCTTCAATGTTCCGGATAGCTTGCAGTTCCTTGCGCAGCTCTCTTCTTAAAGAGGCTATCCGCCGGCGGGAATACTGCCGGGGGCGACGCTGCTCTAGCTTTGTTTCTAAATCATTTAGTATTTCTTCTTTCAACATTTCCAGGGTCTCCGGGTCAATATAGTTGTTTTGACGCATAAAATACCTCCGGGTAGAAATTATTTTGTAACTACTCAGGTTCATAGGGGCAAAGGCACAGAGGCACAAAGTTTTTTTGCCAGACTTGCAGATCTCTTTAGGATTTAGGATTTAGGATTTAGGATTTAGGATTTAGGATTTAGGATTTAGGATTTAGCTAGCCCCTACGTTTTCGTTTCCCCTACATCCTAGCCCCTACATCCTAATCCCTACTGTTTGCCCTTCTGTGCCTACCTGAATAGTTACATTATTTTGGCGTTGAATTTTTTAAACACCATAATTTTATATTATATACAAGAAAATTGTTTCAAATGTTAATTTTATGTTAAGATTTTGTTAATTTTATGTTAAGATTTAATTGACATAATAATCAAACTATGATATATTTTTCACAACCTAAAAATACAACCTAAAAACGCAAAAAATAATTGAGAGGAGGAAGTCAAATGTTAGCTCAAATTTGGGAAGGAACAGCCATGGTTCCGGCGCGCGTTGGTCAAGGAATAAGCGGACTTTTAACTCATACTTCACCGGTTGGTTTAATTGCTACCGGAGTGGCGGTAGGGTTACTGGTCAGCCCGGGTTTGCGTAAAGGAGCTCGCCGTTTTTTGGTCGGGGGGACAAAGGTTGGTCTTACCGCTCAAGAAAAAGTAAAAAGCAACGTTTTGCAAGTTAAACAGGGCTGGCAGGATATTTTAGCCGAAGCCAGGACTAAAGAGCAAAATAACGTAAACCCGGCGCCAATTGTTTCCATTGCCGAAAATGACTAAAGAAAAAATTCACCCGCCTAAGCAGGTTCAGCGTTAACTCTAAATAAGGGAGGAAAAAAATTCTTGTCCCCTTATGGTCTGAAAGGAAAGATCGAATGCTAAAAAGTTACCGCGAACAAATATAATCCGGGCCATGGGGTAAACAAAAAACCGGTAATGACCCGGATTATATTTTTAGTCGACGGTCATTACATTTTGAGGAGAAAAAATAATGTTTGCCGCCATTAAAACTGACCGGGAACAAAATAAGTCTAAAGCCAAGGTTATTCATCATTTGCCAGGACGGCTGCGCCTATACCTGCCTGGTTTGCAAAATAACCAGACGGGGGCGGCCAGGTTAAGCCGGCAACTGCTAAATAAACCAGGAATCCAAAAAGCTTTGGTCAATATAAAGTCTGGTCGAGTTTTGATTTATTATCAGGACTTTGGACGGGACAAGCAGTTTTTGGCCGGTGAAATAGAAAAGCTTTGGTTTGACTTGGCAAAAACCTCACTTGCCGAAATAAGGCCCCAAAAATTTACGGCCGATAAGGGGGGTAAACTTAAATTTCCGGAGGATAACCTTAAGTCCCTGGCTAATTTGCAGTTTAAACTGGGTTTGGGTGCTTTGGG
Organism: Peptococcaceae bacterium SCADC1_2_3; assembly: GCA_000681355.2. Taxonomy (GTDB): domain Bacteria; phylum Bacillota; class Desulfotomaculia; order Desulfotomaculales; family Nap2-2B; genus SCADC1-2-3. Next base: position 6,171 of record JJNX02000047.1, on the reverse strand, counting down.
TTTGGTGGCTGCCCGGCGTTTTCTAAATGGGCCCGCGGTAAACACACCTTCTCCCTGGTTATTTAATTTTGCGGCGGCAACCACTTTAATCTCCGGTTACCCGGTTTTATTCCGGAGGGCAGAAAAGCTTTTTAGCTCCGGCTATCTGTCACCCTCTCTTTTTATTTCTGGTTTGGCTACCGCCATTTTAAGCCAAAGCATTCCCGGGCTAGCTTTGTTTACGGCCATAGGAGCCGTTTCCTGGCTGCAGGTCAAAACAAATCACGCCTTTTTACCTCCCAAGCCGGGAATCGAGCCGGCCAGCCAATATATCTGGCCTGGTGAGCTAGAAAAAACAGCCGACAATAACTTAAAATACAGTGTTTTAAGCGGGGTGTTAACCGGAAGTGCCGGCCGGGGAGTGGCTATGGCTCTAGCTTCCTGTCCCGGTTATAATACGAACTTTATCTTTGCCCCGCGCCTTATAGCCGGACGGCAGGCTAAAAAGCAAAAAATTTATTGGCGGGACAACCAATTGACGCAACTTATCCCTCAGGTAAAAACGGTTATTTTTACAGACGTAAATGTTTTATGTACACCAGATGAGGTAGGAGAAATTATACCCATGGTTGGGGTAAGCAAGCAAAAGCTTTTAGAAACTTTAAGGACTTTAACCCAGGCCGCCGCTCACCCGTTGGCTCCTATTTGCACCAAAATTAACGGGTTTAAATTAACTTCCCCGCCAATAGTAGAGATATTCGAAAAAAAGGCGGAGGGAATAAGAGGTAAAATAAACCATGAACCGGTAGAAATTGGCACGACCGCGTTTATAAAGCGTCCCTTGAGCGATTGGGCGGCCCTTAAAGTAAAGCAGCTTACCCATTTACGGCAGGTGCCTTTCCTGGTGGTGCAAAAAGGCCGTTTATTAGGCGTAATCGGCGTTAAATACCGCCTGAATCCGGAGGCAACGCCAACGATGGTTTATTTACGTACGATGGGCGTTAGCCAGTTGGCCCTGGCGTCTTCCGGAGCGGTGGCGGAAATGACCGCCCAAAGACTGGGGCTGGCTTATTTTTCTACTCCGGCGTTAGCCCAGGCAGCCTTACCTAAAATTATGGTGATTAGCTCTTTAGAGCAGCAGGAAAAAGCTCCCCAAGAAATACTTGCCTTAGCCGGGTTAAAAGTGCTTTTTACCCATACGATAAGTAAAGAAAATAACCAGGCTTGTCCTGAGGAGAATTTTGGGGCCGACCTGTCTGTCGGCAGACATGATATAGTTATTCACGGTTACGAATTAAGTAAGTTAAAAAAGCTTTTTAGTCTCGCCTGGATAGCAGAAAACAAAATCCAGGAAAATACGGCCCTATTTAACTTAAAGAATCAACTTGGGCTTTTCTTGGGTGCTTTTGGCTGGTTATCTCCTTTAAACGCCTTGCTTTTTTACCAACTAACTACTTTGACTTTAGGGATAAACTCCTGCCTGGGTCTGTCAACCGGAAAACCGGGCCTAAAAGACGCCAAGGAAAAAGGGGGAGGCCCCGGTAACCCGGGAAATAAGCCCGGTCTTACCTTGATTAAAACTACCCCAAAAGTTAAAAATCCACCGGAGAAAAACAGCCTGACTTTGGAAAAGACGAATGAATTTTTTCCCCCGTCCTTTAACGGTAATCATTGGGCTAGTTTACCAATAGAAGAAGTTTTAGCCAGGTTAAAAACGGATTTAAAAAACGGTCTTTCTACCGGTGAAGTAAATAAGCATTTGTCCTTGTACGGCTTAAATCAATTACCGGAAGTAAAAAAACCAGGGCTTCTTTTATGTTTTGGGGAACAATTAAAAAATATTATGCTGCAAACGTTAGTGGGGGCAGCCACAATTTGCTTGTTTTTGGGTAAAAGAAACGATGCTTTGACCATTTACGCCATTGTTTTTTTAAACGCCATTTTTGGCGTAGTTCAAGAAAGAAAAGCCGAAAATACCCTGGCCGCCTTGCGGCAACTGACCAGCCCTACTGCCCGGGTACGCCGGGAGGGCCAGATAAGCCAGATTCCCACGGCCCAACTGGTTCCGGGAGACATTATTACTTTGCAGCCAGGCGATAAAGTACCCGCCGACGTGCGTCTTTTAAGCGTAAGTAACCTGGAAGCAGACGAAGCAATTTTAACCGGGGAATCTTTACCCCGCCGTAAAGAGGTAGCTCCTCAAGAAAACTGCCTGGTTTTATATGACTGTCATAATATGTGTTTTACGGGCACCACCGTTACCCGGGGAAAAGCAGAGGCTGCAGTGGTGGCTACGGGCCTGTCTACTGAGATTGGTCAAATTGCCAGGTTAATGCAAAACGAAAAGGAAAGTGAAACCCCCCTGCAGCATAAACTAACCAGCATAAGCAAAGGGGTGCTTTTGGGCTGTCTTGCGGCCAGCGGCATGTTTGTTGCGGCCGGCCTGGCAAGGGGCGAAAAGCTTTGGCAAATGCTTTTTACCAGCGTTAGTCTGGCGGTCGCCGCCATTCCGGAAGGCTTACCGGCTACAGTTACCTTAGCTTTAGCGGCCGGAGTGCAGCGTATGGCCGCCCAAAATGCCGTAGTCCGTCAGTTGACCGGTGTGGAAACGCTTGGTTGCGCCACCGTAATTTGTAGTGATAAAACGGGTACTTTAACGAAAAACAAACAAACGGTAAAAGCTGTTTACCGCGGCGAAAAATTTTATCAGTTGAGGCCTGGCGAAAATATCCTGGCTGCCTCATCCGTTTCACCGGCCGAAGAAGCGGACCTTTTGAGCCTCCTTAAAGCCGGTGTTTTATGTAATGACGCGTGTTTAACCTTTGATGAAGTAAAGTTTAAAATAATTGGTGACCCTTTAGAAGGAGCCCTTTTAAAGCTGGCCTGCGACGCCAAAATTAACCCTAAAGAAATACAACAGCGGCACTTACGGGTAGCCGAAATTCCTTTTGATGCCGAGCGCAAGCGGATGACCGTAATCTGTCAGGAACAGGAGGCCTATTTTACTTACTGCAAAGGAGCACCGGAAAAAGTTCTCTCCCGCAGCACCAGATGTCAGAAAGAAGGAGAAATTTTACCCTTAGACGCCCAGGCTAAAGCTAAAATTGAGGAGGCGTGTGAAAGACTTACCCAACAGGCGCTCCGGGTGCTGGCCTTTGCTTACCGTAAAGACCCGTCCCTGGCTTTAAAAGAAGAAAGAGAAAATGATTTAATTTTTCTTGGTCTGTTAGGTTTTCATGATCCTTTAAGGACCGAGGTGAAAGAATCGGTAGCTTTATGCCGCAAGGCTGGTATTAAAGTGGTTATGCTCACGGGGGACCATCCTAATACTGCTTGCGCGGTAGGAAAAGAACTTGGTTTATCTTCTGAGCACCAAAGGGTTGTTTGCGGACGTGAGTTGGAAGAAAAGTCAGAGGCAGAATTAAATAAGATGGTAAAAAACACCAATATTTTTGCCCGGGTTTTGCCCCGCCATAAATTAAAAATTGTCCGGGCTTTACAAAGACAGGGTGATATTGTGGTTATGATTGGAGACGGAGTTAACGATGCTCCGGCCGTAAAAAAGGCCAATATTGGGGTATGTATGGGAAGAAACGGTACAGACGTAACCCGGGAAGCTTCTACTATCGTAATCACGGACGATAATTTTGCCACCATTGTAAAGGCGGTTGAAGAGGGACGGGGTACTTACGAAAACATCCGCAAATCAGTACGCTACCAGTTGGCTACCAATAGCGGGGAAATAATCTTAATGCTAAGCAGCGTGGTACTGGGTTTACCTTTGCCTCTAGTTCCTTTGCAGTTGCTGTGGTTAAATATTTTGGGCGATGGTCTGCCGGCATTAGCCTTGTGCCTGGATCCACCGGCCAAAGATGTTATGGCCTTACCGCCAAGACCGGTTAGAAGCAAGTTTTTTGACGCCATTTACACCCGCAAAATTTTGCTCCGGGGACTAACGATTGGGGCAACCAGTTTGGGCAGTTATATTTATGCTTTAAATACGGGTAAAAACACCAGCCATGCCCGTACCGTAGCTTTAAGCACTATAACTTTAAGTCAGATGCTTCACGCTTTAGATTGCCGTTGGGAACGCAAGACTGCTATCCGGCCAGACCTGCCTGTCGGCAGACATGGGACAAATAATAAATACCTTTTGGCCGCGGTAGGCTCCTCATGCGCCCTTCTTTTAGGGACTTTATATTTACCCGGTTTGCGCCTGCTCTTCCAAACCTGGCCGCTTAACCTGAAGGACTGGTTAGTGGTAATGACCGGCACAGGTTTAAGCGCTGGCTTAGACTATTTAACCGGTTTGTTAATACCATCTGGCCAAAGGATTAGCTTGCCTTAAGCCGGGATTGCCTGGGCCTCTTCCTGCCACCGGTAAATTAAACTGGCTACCTTTAAAGTAATTTCTTCCCTTAAAATATGGATAAAGTTATGTAAAATACCCTCTAAACTTTGTTCCGGGTAAAAAGGGGCTTCTGTTTTTTGATTTTTCCAGTGTTTTTGCCAGGAATTTATTTTCTTAAAAATTTTGCCCCCTGGTAAAAGGTTAATAACTTCTTCCCCGATAATTTCGTAAAATGGTTTGGCCAAAAGAAAGTTTTTAATAACGTCTCCGCCGGGCAAGGTTTCAAATAAATTGCCGTCTACCTGCTCGGAAACCCACTTTTCCAAGGCGGCAGCATTTCTTTTTACCTGAATTAACCGTTGGGCGCAAACAAAAGCTTCCGTTAGAGGTTCAAAATCCACCTTCAGGGAATTTAAGCTATATTCTAATTCTTGGCTTATTTCTGACCAAAGGTGTTCCTGGTTAATTATTTGTTTTAAAGCCTCCAGTAGCTGTTTTCGTAAAAAAAGAAGCTGTAAGGAAGTAAAAAAATTATTTTGGACCGCCTGGGCCAAAGGCAGGTTATGGCTAAACATTTCTGGCGTAAAATTTTTCATTTCGGCCTTAAGCCCTTCTTTAAAGAAGTTTAACTCCTCGTCAATAGCTTGGAAACACTTTTCGGTTATTTCACAGGCTTTGGCTAAATCACTTGAAGTCGCCCCTAGTCTTGCCTCCATAAATATATTGACCTCCTCGCTCTCTTTAAATTTTTAGTTTCATTTAACTTTAACTATTTATCATCTTATTTGTTATTTTAAAGAATAATTGTTAAGTCTTCGTTAAGATTGTGTTAAGTTTTTGTTAAGTTTTTAGCGAGGAGAGCAGCGACCAAAAGTCATTTATCGGTCCTTTGTAAACTGCTTCAGAATCTTGCAATTTATTATTTACCTTTTAAACGGCGCAAAACTTTCGCAGTGCCTTATTTTTCAAATCTATCATTTGTTCTAAAACCTCAGCCAAAAAAGCAGGAAAGCATTTCTTATTTAGCGAATAAAAAAGAAAGAAGCAAGGATATGGAGGAGATAATTTTTACCGGTTAGTTAAAGTTCTTCAATCGCATCATTCTTGATCAGAATATCCCGAATCTCGCGCGGCTCTTTTGTCACCGCACAACGCCAATACATAAAGCCTCCGTGGGCGTTCACGGCCTGCGACCATTCGCTGAGATAACGATGCTTGACCTTGTCCTGCTCCGTAGCCTGCCGGGTAGCTTTATTCCACCAGGTCGACGGTGCGCGTCTAACGGTCATAGTGCCAATGGCGCGCCGGCTCTTCGTAGGGCGAGTTGATGATGATGCGGTAAATGGTCGTTCGAGCCATCAGGATTCCTCCGGCGGTACTATCATCTCCATTGAGGCAATCAAAGGGGGAAGATCCTCGTGGATAGTATCCCACACCTTCCATAAGTCCACCTCGAAGTATCCATGAACGATGCGATGCCGCATGCCAATGATCTCCCGCCAGGGGATCTCGGGATGTGACGCTCTCGTCTGCTCAGAGAGCCTTGCAGCAGCCTCGCCGATGGTTTCAAGGGCCTTCAAGACGGCGAGTTGATGTATGCGACTGGCTTGAAACTGCTCTTGCGTCAAGCCGGCGACGAAAGCGACTGCGTCACGAGCTGCTATCAGCATATCAAGCAGATAAGCGTCATCCCTCCGCATAGATCATCTCCGCAGAACTCAAGATTGCCTTGCGCCGTAGATAATTGCGGCTCTGTTCAATGGCCGTTTTCTCGACCAAATCCACTTCCCGTCCCAGAATGTCTTTCAATTCCTCCTGCATGCGCACGAGATCGAACAAGC
>JJNX02000046.1 GCA_000681355.2 Peptococcaceae bacterium SCADC1_2_3 | reverse complement strand
TGGGTTTTAATTCAAGGTGGTTTGTTTAAATTTAATGCTTTTTATCATTTTAGGTTAGTTTTTCCATAAGTATATTTAGAGGGAAGCTATTTGATAAAAGTTTTTACACAAGGATATTGACACTACCGCTAAAGATGACTTGTCCAGAGTGAAAAAAGAAATAAAATTAACCCCGGATCTCTTAGCTCCCGTAAAAACAAATCAAAAAGTAGGGGAAATAATCTTATCCTTGCCCGAACAAGAGCTAGCTCGTGTAAATTTGGTAGCCGGACAAGAAATTTTACGAAAAAGTTGGTGGCAACAAATAAAAGAGAAAACAAAGTTTTAAAATTTTTTATAATATTTTATCTTGACTTTTTAACCTTTTTAGGACATAATTAAAAGAAACTTAAACAAAATAAGGGCGGGTAGTTCAGTGGGAGAACGCTTGCTTGACACGCAAGAGGTCGCTGGTTCAATCCCAGTCCCGCCCACCAACAGCCACAAGGGTTAGCGAAAACAAGACAGGGACATATACTTTAGGTTAGGAGCAATAAAGAAATATCCTAAGCTTTACATAACTGTAATTGTAGAATTTACACGAGGGATAGGAAAAATAAAAACGGCTCATTTAAGCAGTAATATAAGCTCCCCTGGGCTAGGAGGGTATAAATATGTTAACAAAATTGGATGTTAGCTATGATCATGATAACGATATTCTTTATATTTCCTTTGGTTCTCCAAGGCCCTCTTATTGCGTAACTGAGGTAGATGATATATTTATTATGAAGGACGTTGAAACTGATGAGTATTCAGGAGTTACAATTATGGATTTTCAGGAAAGACTTGAAGACGGCAGTATTTTAAATTTTGAATGGCCGTTCGATTTGGACCTCGCGGCTATAAAAGAAGCTTTTAACCCTAAGAAGCCAGTCACTTTTACCCGTTAATAAACAACCAGCCGTTAACTGGTGGTAAAATAAAATGAGCTTATTTATTCATTCGCCCACTAAAGGCAGGCTTCTAGCCTGCCTTTAGTGGGTATTTTCTTTAATTCAATCTAAAGATCCTCTAATATTTTAGGGTCTTTGCGGTCTTGAGCGCGGGAAAAACAAAAGATGGCCAGTCCAAGATTAAAAGCGGCAAATAATAAATAAATAATCCCGTAAGGGTTGAATTTTTTGGTAACCAGGTAAATAAAAAATAACATTAAACTAAGAGCAAGATAGCTAAATCCCTTGCTTTTTTTCCCTAAAGCCGCTTGTTTTAAGGGAAGAGACCAGGGTTTTTTTATTTCATCTGGTGTATCCGTTAACAATATTTCCTGGCTAAGAAAATTATCATCTGGATATATCTTGTGTTGATACTTCCTGGTCAACTCTACAATATGAGTTCCCTCTAGTAAAACAATAAAGTATTCGTCCTTATACTTTTCAACCAGTAAACGTGCTTCAGGAGTATATTTGGCCGGGGCAACTAAAATCCCATTTTTAAAACCGTATTTTTTTAAACCTTCCACAAAGTTTATTATGTATTCCACTCCAATTAAATTTTCCTCTGTTTTAAGGCACTGAACCGCTAAAGGGTAGTTTTTGTAAACAGCCCGCAAAGTAATCAAAGGATTAACTTTATCTTCCTGGCTTTCTTCAGGTAAATTTAAATGCACTTCTTTAAAATTAGGGATTCTTATAAATAAGTCATATATTAAAGCGACAAATTCTTCCTGACTTTGCTTTTTTATGGCGCTTAAACACTTTTTTCCGGCCAACCATATTTGACGGTGTTTATCTAAACTTTGTTGTTTCTTCTGGATTAACCTTTTTCCGGTCAATGCCGCCAAGGCGGTAACAACCAAAGCAAAAATTAAAGAACTAAGAAAAGAAAAGAAAAAGATGGAACCAATAAAGGTAATAATCCAAAGTAAGCAAAGGCTGCTGTAAAAATCAAACCGGCGGGCCAAAAAATTTCGTCTATCGGCCACTGGTTTTTCATAATACTGCAAATATTTTTTTTTCTGACGCCTTTCCCGCCATAACTGACTATAATATTTAAATTTTTTCATCTTTACTTCATTCCTTTATTTTCCTGAATGATTTATTCCCTTTGTTATTTATATGCTTACCAGTTTAAACCATTTTTAAACTTTTTCCAACATCAATTATAAGATTTTTACTTGAATAATAAAAAATTGACTTATTTAATTATTACCATGTATAATCACCAGTAATATAAGCATCTAAAATTTATAAGACAAGGGAGTCGAATCTAAATGCCGGAAAAAAAAGCAATCCTGGAAAAGGGCTACGTTCAAGTTTACACCGGAAATGGCAAAGGAAAAACCACCGCGGCCTTAGGTCTGGCTTTTCGGGCTATGGGACGGGGTTTAAAAACCTATATCGGACAGTTTATGAAAGGTCAGTTTTACGCGGAGCTAAAATCGGCCACCATGGTTCAGCCCTATATCACCATTGAACAATACGGCAGAAAAGATGTCCACGTGCAAAAACCACCTGGTGAAGAGGACATTCAACTGGCTCAGGAAGGATTAAGTAAAGCAAGAAAGGCAATGTTATCCGGGGATTATGACCTTATAATTTTTGATGAAATAAACACCGCCTATTTTTACCAGTTGATTTCTTTAAACGATATGCTGGATTTAATAGCCGATAAGCCTGATGGGGTAGAAATTGTGTTTACCGGACGCTACGTCCCTCCTGAAATTATTGATCAGGCTGATCTGGTAACGGAAATGATCGAAGTTAAGCACTATTTCCAAAAAGGAGTTTATGCCCGGGATGGAATTGAGCGTTAAAATAACCGGGAATAAAAAAATCACAGGAGAATAAAAAAATTCTTATTGACAAAGGAAATGCTTTTTGCTATATTTCGTTACAGTTAGTTAATTATTTTATTAAGTTTAGTTGAGAAATAAAAAAATCCAGTTGAGATGAGCGGAGTGTATCTTTTTAATTAAAAAAGATAACCAGTGCTCATTAGGGTACTGGTTTTTTATATTTCTTTTAAGATACAATCCGAATTTAAAATTTATAATTTACAATTTAAAATCTTATTTTCAAGCGAGGAGGGGATGGTTTGCCCTACCCTACGGAAAAGGACTATATAAAGCTAAGCGCCAGGTACAATTTAATTCCGGTAAGTAGTGAGTGGCCAATGGATACAGAAACGCCAATTACCATTTATCACAAGCTGGCTTCATCCTCTTTGTCCTATTTGCTGGAAAGTGTTGAAGGAGGAGAAAAGCTGGCCCGGTACTCATTTATTGGATTTGAACCGTTTTTAAGTTACCGTCATCTGGGTAATACGGGACAAATTACCGAATTTACAGGAGCTTTAAATTCAACGTCCTTACCGGAAGGTAAGTCAAACGATAAAAATCAGCCATGTAATTTACGCCTGGTTACGGGCAACCCTTTTGACATCCTGGAATCAATTTTAAAGCGCTTTAAAGCCCCTTCTTTACCAGGATTACCAAGATTTTATGGCGGCGCAGTAGGATACCTTGGATATGACTTAGTCCGCTGGTTAGAAAAGCTTCCTTCGCTTACCCGTAATGATTTAAACTTACCTGACTGTTTCTTTATTTTTACCAGAATTCTCCTAATATTTGACCATGTGCGACGTTCTTTAATTATTGTTATAAACACCCAGCCAGGTTTAAACCCACGCCACACATACTACCATGCCCTAAAACAAATAGAAGAAATTTTAACCATATTATCTCAAAACGGCTCTGTAGGGGTATTAAATTTAACGCCCCTACAAATAGCGGACGGTTTAATAGAGCCTTTAATTGAAACTAACATCAGCCGGCAAGATTTTCAGCTAAAGGTAACCAGAGCCAAAGAATATATTCGCCAAGGTGATATTTTACAGGTTGTGCCCTCGCGACGTTTCAAAGTACCGCTTAAAATTGACCCTTTTCAAGCGTACCGCCGCTTGTGGACCATAAATCCTTCACCCTATCTTTATTTTTTAAATTTTGGTGAGCTTACTATTGCCGGCTCCTCGCCGGAAATGCTGGTTCGGGTGGAAGGTACTGAGGTGGAAACCAGGCCCATTGCCGGTACACGTCCCCGCGGGGCCACTAAAGAAGAAGATATTATTTTAGCCCAGGAATTATTAGCTGACCCAAAAGAAAGAGCCGAGCACATTATGTTGGTAGATTTAGGCCGTAATGATTTGGGCCGGGTCTGTATACCCGGCAGCGTTACTGTTCCCCAGTTTATGATAACTGAAAAATATTCTCACGTTATGCACATTGTTTCTTCCGTCCAAGGTATTTTACCTGATGGCTGCTCTGTATTTGAACCCTTAAAAGCCTGTTTTCCTGCCGGAACCGTCTCCGGGGCTCCTAAAATACGGGCCATGGAGATCATTGAGGAACTTGAACCTACCCGGCGCGGCCCTTATGCCGGCGCCATAGGCTATTTTGGATTTAACGGCAATTTAGACACCGCCATCACCATTCGTACCATTGTTTTTAACCAAAACACCGCTTATGTCCAGACCGGCGGCGGGATTGTAGCCGATTCAATACCCGAACGTGAATACCAGGAAACGGTAAATAAGGCCAAGGCCCTTTTGCAAACCCTGGGAGTTAAGGTAAACGAGGAGGAACTACCTTGCTCTTAATGATTGATAATTATGATTCTTTTACTTATAACCTGGTCCAGTATTTTGGCCAATTACAGGTAGAAGTTAAAGTATTTCGTAATGATTGTTCGACCATAGAGGAAATAAAACAACTAGATCCCACCCATATAGTGATTTCTCCAGGTCCTGGTACTCCAGACCAGGCAGGAATAAGTCTGGCGGTAATTCAGCACCTGGCCGGGCATATTCCCATTCTAGGGGTATGTTTAGGTCACCAGGCTATCGGACAGTTTTTTGGTGGACGGGTGGTGCAAGCAGGCCGGTTAATGCATGGTAAAACTTCACGTATTTACCACGATCAAAAGACCATCTTCCGTCACCTTCCCTCTCCCTTTGCGGCCACCCGTTACCATTCTTTAATTGTGGAAAGGGAAAGCTTACCAAACTCTTTAATCATTAGCGCCTGGACAGAAGAAGGAGAGATTATGGCCTTACGCCACCGTGAACTCCCTATAGAAGGGGTTCAGTTTCACCCCGAATCAATCTTAACGGAGCACGGACTGGAAATATTAAATAATTTCTTAATTTTATCATCTTTTCAATCGCAAAGGAGCGATAAATTATGATGAAAGAAGCTATTGCCCGAGTTGTATCCGGTCAAGATTTAAGTGAGGAGCAGGCCAAACAGGTCATGGAAATAATTATGGAAGGGCGGGCTTCTCCGGCGCAAATCGCGGCTTTTTTAACGGCTTTAAGGTTAAAAGGAGAAACCGTAAAGGAAATTACCGGGTTTGCCCGGGTAATGCGCCAAAAAGCAACTACCATAAGCTCAACTCATTCTTTGGTCGTGGACACCTGCGGCACCGGAGGTGATGGCGCTAATACTTTTAACATTTCTACGGCAACCGCCTTTATTTTAGCCGGAGCAGGAATTCCAGTGGCTAAGCACGGAAATCGCTCTGTTTCCAGCCGCTGTGGCTCAGCGGATGTTTTGGAAGCTTTGGGGGTCAAAGTAGATTTAACTGCCGCCCAAGTAGCCCGCTGTTTAAACGAGGTAGGAATTGGCTTCTTGTTTGCTCCACTTTTTCACGAAGCCACGAAATATGCAGCCGGACCAAGACGAGAAATTGGCATCCGGACCGTGTTTAACATTTTAGGTCCTTTAACCAACCCTGCTAACGCTACGGCTCAGATTATGGGGGTGTATGGCTCTAACCTGGTTCCAAAAATAGCCAGGGTATTGGTGCGTCTGGGTGTAAAAAAAGCCTTTGTATTTCACGGGGCAAATGGATTAGACGAAATATCTTTAACCGGACCCTCTTATGTGGCTGAAGTAAACAAAAAAGAGGTTAAAGAATACTACCTGCATCCAGAGGAATATGGTTTTTCTCTTGTTCTCCTAAAGGATTTAGCCGGTGGTTCCCCCGAGGAAAATGCGGCTATTATTTTAGAAATTTTAAGGGGTAAAAAAGGAGCCCAAAGAGATGTAGTGATACTCAACGCTGCTTTAGGCGTGATTGCCGCCGAAAAGGCCGGTACAATTGAAGAGGGTGTGATTGCCGCTCAAGAAAGCATTGACTCAGGAGCAGCCTTAAAGAAACTGGAACAACTAAGGCAATATTCGATAAGCGTTTAAGGGAAGGGTTAAATTAATTTGTTTTTAGACGAAATAGTGGCCTACAAAAAACTTGAAATAGCCCGGCAAAAAGAAGAGGTACCTTTAAGGCATTTAGAGCGAAATCTGGTTAATTTACCCTTCACGCGCCCACTTAAAACTGCCTTGCGCCAAAAGGGAGTAATATCTTTAATTGCGGAAATTAAAAAGGCATCTCCTTCGCGCGGGCCTTTTCGCTTAAAAATAGACCCGGTTGAAATTGCCCAGATTTATATTCGGGCTGGAGCTGCAGCAATTTCCATAATTACTGAAACCAAATATTTTGACGGACAAACAGAATTTTTAGCTCTTGTACGCCAGCAAACCAGCCTTCCTTTGCTGCGAAAAGATTTTATTATTGATCCCTACCAGATTATTGAAGCCAGATTTTACGGGGCAGACGCCATTCTTTTAATTGTAGCTATTCTATCCGACAAAGAACTTACGGCGGCTTATGATCTGGCGGCAGAATTAAGTTTGGCTTGTTTAGTTGAAGTACACACCAAAGAAGAGTTGAAACGGGCTTTAGCCAGCGGAACCAGGATAATAGGAATTAACAACCGAAACTTACAGACTTTTCAAACTGACCTAACCACCACCTACCACTTGAGGGAATATATAACTGATCCTGATGTGGTGATAGTCAGTGAAAGCGGGATTTCTTCTTACCAGGATATTTTAGCCCTTCAGGCCTACCAGGTGGATGCCGTTTTAGTGGGCGAGGCTTTAATGCAAAGCCCTGATCCGGCGGCTAAAATAAAAGAACTGTTTGGAGGGTGATTTTAACAGTGGTAAAGGTTAAAATTTGCGGGATAACAACTTTAAGAGCTGCTTTAGCGGCTGCTCACGCCGGGGCAGATGCTCTGGGCTTTGTTTTTGCCCCCAGTCCCCGCCAAATTTCACCCCAAGAGGCAAAAAAACTAATTCAGGCTTTGTCTCCTTTTACTATTAAGGTAGGGGTATTTGTAGATTCCCCAATTAAGGAAGTAGAAGATATTGCTTCTTACTGTAACCTGGATTTTGTTCAACTGCACGGAAGTGTGCCTCCCGAATACTGCCATTTATTAAGGCAAAAACACAAAGTAATTAAAGCCTTTCAGGTAAAAAATGAGGTGTCCGAAGCCTTAATCAATGCTTACCCTGTTGACGCTGTTTTACTAGATACCTACCTTCCGGCCCACGCCGGCGGAACAGGAAAATCCTTTAACTGGATTTTAGTGCAAAGCTTAAAATTAGCCCATCCTTTAATTCTAGCGGGAGGGCTAACCCCGGAAAATGTCGGGGAGGCAATTGCTCTGGTAAACCCGTACGCGGTAGATGTAAGCAGCGGTGTAGAAACAAACGGAAAAAAGGACCTGACTAAAATATATAAATTTATAGCCAGGGCAAAGGGGGAAAAATATGCTCCCAGATGAACGAGGTTACTTTGGCCGTTTTGGCGGTCGTTTTGTGCCGGAAACCCTCATGCCTGCTTTAGAAGAACTTGCCACAGCCTACCAGATGGTAAGCCGGGAGCAAGAATTTAAAGAGGAACTGGCTTATTATTTAAAAAATTATGTCGGCCGTCCTACCCCTTTATATTTTGCGGCGCGCTTAACGAGCAATTGCAAAGGGGCCCAAATATACCTTAAGCGCGAGGACCTTAATCATACAGGCGCCCATAAGATTAACAACACCATAGGCCAGGTTTTGCTGGCCCGGCGCATGGGAAAAAATCGCGTTATTGCCGAAACGGGAGCAGGACAGCACGGCGTTGCTACAGCTACCGTAGCCGCTCTTTTTGGCCTGACTTGCGTTATTTACATGGGAGAAGAAGACATGGCCCGCCAAGCCTTAAACGTTTTTCGCATGCGCTTGTTAGGGGCAGAAGTAGTACCCGTAACAACGGGCAGCAAGACTTTAAAAGACGCCATGAACGAAGCCATGCGGGATTGGGTAACCAATGTGGAAAATACCTATTATATTATCGGCTCAGTGGCCGGTCCCCACCCGTACCCGTTGATGGTTCGTGACTTTCAATGCGTCATTGGGATCGAAGCAAAACAGCAGCTCTTAAATGAAACAGGACGTTTGCCTGACTTTATTGTTGCCTGTGTAGGCGGCGGGAGCAATTCCCTGGGCATATTCTACCCTTTCTTAGACGCGCCAGAGGTTCAGTTAATTGGGGTGGAAGCCGCCGGTCTGGGCCTGGCCAGCGGAAAACATGCCGCCACCCTAACTCAAGGACGACCAGGTGTGTTACATGGCTCCTTAAGCTATGTTCTGCAGGACGAAGAAGGTCAGATTAAACTGGCTCATTCCATTTCGGCAGGCTTAGATTACCCGGGCGTAGGACCAGAACATAGTTTTTTAAAAGAAAGTGGCCGGGTTGTTTACACAACCATTACCGATTTTGAAGCCCTTCAGGCTTTTCAACTGCTTTCCTGTACGGAAGGAATTATTCCTGCCCTGGAAAGCGCTCACGCCGTTGCCCAGGCCATAAAAATCGCTCCTGATTTACCTAAAGATAAGGTCCTGGTGATTAACCTCTCCGGGCGGGGAGACAAAGATGTGGAAATGGTTAGTAAAGTAATTGTAAAATGAAAATTTTAAATTTTAAAGTAGGGCAGGCATCTTGCCTGTTAAGGGGTGTTAAATTTAACCCCCAACGGGGAGGGAAGATAAAATAAAGGACAGTAGGGTAGGCTTCCAGCCTGTTCGTGCGGTAGAGTTAAGCAATAACCGAATCACTAAACGGTTTAAGGATCTGACCGCCCGGCAGGAAAAGGGGTTGATTACTTATTTAACCGCCGGTTACCCGGACTTGAACACTACTATTAAACTAGTAGAAGTAATGGCCGGGCACGGCGCGGACTTCATTGAACTGGGAATTCCTTTTTCTGACCCCATAGCCGATGGTCCGGTCATTCAGCAGGCGGCAAATTTTGCTTTGCAAAAGGGAATAAAAACAGCGGAAATTATAGCGGCAGTGCGTAAAATTCGTCAACGTCTTTCAACATCTGTACCCCTGATTTTTATGACTTACTATAACCCAATATTGCAATATGGTTTAAGACGGTTTGTAGCCCATAGCGTTGAGGCTGGAATAGACGGGCTGATTGTACCCGATCTTTCTTTTGAGGAGTCAGAGGAACTTCGTACGGTTGCCGATGCGTATAACCTGGCTTTAATCCCATTGGTGGCTCCAACTACCCCCCTGGAAAGGTTAACCGCCTTTAAAGCAAACGCCCGGGGGTTTGTCTATTGTGTTTCGGTTACCGGAGTAACAGGTGTAAGGAATGAGATTACTACTGACCTGGCTTCTTTCACGGACAGGGTGCGCCAGTGCATTAACCTGCCTGTAGCCATCGGGTTTGGAATTGCCGGACCGTATCAAGCGGCTCAAGTAGCTCCTTTTTGCGAAGCAGTAATAGTAGGCAGTGCAGTGGTAAATCTTATCGCCAAAAACAACGATTTTAAAGGTATGTCTTTAGCCATTGGTTCATTGGCGCAAGATATTAAATCCGCTCTTTTAAATTATAAAAAACAAGTTGCCGAACATAAAAAACTATGTTAACATAAAATAAATTTAAATGGAGGTTTAGAGAAGCGACACTCACAGAATCTTGAGTGCCACTAAGCAAAAAAATGATTATTGTAATGAAACATAATGTTCAAGAAGAACAAATAACTGCCGTCATAACCAAACTACAGGAAGCCGGTTTTCAAACCCACCTGTCACGAGGTACAGAACGTACAATTATTGGCGTTATTGGTGACGAAAGAATCTTAGCGGATAAAATAAGTTTAGAGGTATTTCCAGGCGTGGAAAGAGTATTACCCATCTTAGAACCTTATAAATTAACCAGCCGCTCTTTTAAACCCAAAGATACGGTAGTTCAAGTTGACAATTTGGCTATTGGGGATAAAAAAATTCATGTTATGGCCGGTCCCTGTGCCGTAGAAAGCAGGGAGCAGTTGCTAGAAGCGGCTTTTGCGGTAAAAGAAGCAGGAGCAACTGTCTTACGGGGAGGAGCTTTTAAACCCCGGACTTCACCGTATGTTTTTCAAGGCCTGGAAGAAGAAGGCTTAAAATTCCTGGCTGAGGCACGCGAACTCACGGGCCTGCGTATTATCACTGAAGTAATGGATATTCGCACATTGCCTTTAGTGGTTGAATACGCCGATATTTTACAAATTGGAGCCCGTAATATGCAAAACTTTATCCTGTTAAAGGAAGTGGCCCAGACAAATAAACCGGTTCTTTTAAAACGGGGGTTTTCAGCGACAATTGAGGAATGGTTGCTGGCCGCTGAATACATTTTAGCCGGCGGTAACCCGCGCGTAATCTTATGTGAACGCGGCATCCGCAGTTTTGAAACTTATACCCGTAATACTTTAGACCTTACGGCCGTACCGGTAGTAAAATATTTAAGCCACCTGCCGGTAGTCGTTGATCCTAGTCACGGAATCGGCAAGTGGCGTTTTGTCCCAGCCATGTCTCGCGCCGCACTGGCAGCTGGAGCCGACGGTCTGTTAATTGAGGTTCATCCTAAGCCAGAAGAAGCGTTGTGTGACGGCTCTCAATCTCTTAAACCTAAAACTTTTGCTATAATGATGGAAGAATTACGTCAAATAGCCAGGACAATGAAGCGCGAATTATAAAATAGTAGGGCAGGCATCTTGCCTGCCAGTAGGGTAGGCTTGTAGGGTAGGCATCCTGCCTGCCCAAAGCCTGCTCGAAGGGGTGTTAAATTTAACGCCCCTACAGGAGAAGTGGGTAAATGTTTCGACGGGTAGCAATTATTGGCGTTGGTCTTATTGGTGGTTCTTTAGGTTTAACCTTACGTAAGTTTTCTTTAGCCGAGGTAGTAGTTGGAGCAGGGCGAAATCCGGAAAACATACACCTGGCTGTAAGACGCGGTGCATTGCACCAGGGATACAAAACTGCTGCTGAGGCCGTAGTAAACGCAGATCTGGTATATTTATCTACTCCGGTAAAGGCTATCATTCCTACTTTAAAAGTAATTTCACCTTATTTATCTCCGGGTACAATAATTACCGATGCAGGCAGCACCAAGGTCGAGGTGGTCCGGCAGGCAGAAAATATATTACCTGCGGGCGTTTTTTTTATTGGAGGCCATCCTATGGCCGGTTCGGAACAAGGAGGGATTACGGCCGCGAGTGACTGTCTTTTTGATAAGGCCTTTTATATCTTTACCCCTACCGAAAAAACTTCCCTTACCGCCCTGGCCAAACTAAAAACCTTAGCCAAAAACTTAGGCACCCGGGTTGTTGAAATGACTCCGGAGAAACATGATTGTGTAGTGGCCGCCATCAGTCACCTGCCCCATTTAGTAGCGGCCTCTTTGGTAAACACCCTGCTCGCCTTTCCGGATAAAGAACACTTTTTATCATTAGCCGCGGGAGGCTTTAAGGATACTACCCGCATTGCCGTCGGCAGCCCGGAAATGTGGCGCGATATCTTTCTTTCTAATCAGGAAATGGTTTTAACCATGGCAAATTTTTTCCGTCACCAATTGAGCATTTTTGAAGAAGCTATAGCCAGCGGAAATGGACAAGTCATATTTAATTTTTTAGAGCAAGCCAGGAAAATACGTTTAGGCATTTAAATTAAAACGTGGCACAGGCTTAGGGCAGGCATCCTGCCTGCCCTAAGCCTGTGGTTGACAAGAGTAAAAACAGGGGAGACAGTAGCGCCGTGGACTTAAAAATAACCCCAGCTAAAACTTTATCTGGTGCAACCAGGGTACCCGGGGATAAGTCTATTTCCCACCGGGCGGTAATGCTAGGCGCTTTAGCTCATGGAGACACCTGTATTGAAAATTTCCTGCCCAGTGAAGACTGTTTGGCTACCGTTAGATGTCTTAATGCTTTGGGCGTCAAATTTACCGCAGCAGCTAAAGATAAACTGTATGTCCATGGACAAGGGCTTACCGGCCTGACGGAACCTTTTGAAGTTTTAGACGCGGGCAACTCGGGAACAACAATGCGCCTTTTAGCAGGCATTTTGGCTGGACAGCCTTTTTTTAGTATCCTTACCGGAGACGCCTCTCTTTGCCGGCGTCCAATGGGACGGGTGGTTAAGCCTTTAACTCAAATGGGAGCAAAAATTTGGGGCCGTCAGGATGGTAATTATCCTCCTTTGTCTATAAGGGGAGGAAAGCTCAAAGGCATCCATTATACCTTGCCTGTGGCCAGCGCGCAGGTTAAATCAGCCATTTTATTAGCCGGGCTATTTGCGGCCGGAAAAACTTCGGCTGCCGAACCAGTTCCCACCCGTGACCATACCGAAAGAATGTTAAAATTTTTTAAGGCGGATATTTCTCTAGCCAATAATACAGTCCAGGTTGAGGGCGGACGACCTCTCGCCGCTAAAAAAATATATGTACCAGGCGACATTTCGGCGGCCGCTTTTTTCTTGGTAGCCGGCGCTATTGTCCCTAAGGCAGATATAACGCTGACTAAGGTAGGAATAAACCCAACGCGGACGGGAATTATAGAAGTACTTAAGAAAATGGGGGCAGACATTACTATTTTTAACCAGCAGGAATTAAACAACGAACCATTTGCCGACCTTCGGGTTAAAGCGGCTTCCTTAAAAGGAGTATCCATAGGAGGAAAACTAGTTCCCCGTCTGATTGACGAAATCCCAATTTTAGCCGTAGCCGCTGCCTGTGCCCAGGGAGATACAATAATCCGGGACGCCGCGGAATTAAAAGTAAAAGAAAGTAATCGTTTAGCTACGGTGGCTGAAGAACTAAGAAAGTTTGGGGTAGAAACAACTGAACTGGCAGATGGTTTAATTGTCCGGGGAGGAGGAAGAGATGCCCTGCAAGGAGCAGAATGCTTTAGCCATAAGGACCATCGTATTGCTATGGCTATGGCTGTTGCCGGCCTTGCGGCCCAAGGTCAAACTTTAATTAAGGATACAGAGTGCATAGCAACTTCTTTTCCTGATTTTGAGCAGGTATTAAACACGTTAAGAACTCCCTCTTAAAAAGGAAATTCTATAATAATGTCGAATTGTAATATGCAAGAAGCGAAAATTTGCGTAGCTATCGACGGACCCTCAGGAGCGGGTAAAAGCACCATAGCTAGACTAGTGGCAAAAGAACTGGGTTTTTTATATGTAGATACCGGAGCAATGTACCGGGCTCTGACCCTGGAAGCTTTAAAAAGTGGGGTTAATTTAAACGACGAACAAAGGATGATTAAGCTGGCCCAGGAAAGTAAGATTACCTTAGGCTTTGATCAAAATAATTTTTTGCGTGTTTTAGTAAAAGGGGAAGATGTTACAGACAAAATTCGCCAACCAGAAGTATCCCGGTATGTATCATACGCCGCGCGCCTGCCTAAAGTAAGGGAATATATGGTATCACAGCAGCGCCAAATGGCAAAACAAGGAAGAGTAGTTATGGAGGGTCGCGATATAGGCACAGTCGTGCTTCCAAACGCTGAAGTAAAGATTTTTCTTACCGCCAACCAGTTCACACGAGCTAGTCGCCGGCAAATGCAGTTAGCCAAAGAAAATGTTTACGTAGATTTAGAACAGTTAAACCAAGAAATAGCAACCAGGGATTATCTGGATAGTTCGCGCATTACGGCCCCACTGGTCCTAGCCCAAGACGCAGAAGTTATAGACGGTTCCTCTTTAAGCATTGAACAGGTGGTAGAGTTAATTGTCAAGAAGGTTAAATCGTACGGTAAACATAGCTTCAGGTAATTTATTACCTATTAATTACCCAGAGTTGGCCGCAAAAGAACTGCCGCCCAAAGATCAATTATTCTACCGGATTGCCCGAATGGTATGCCGCCTGATCCTTTTATTTTTTCGCCGCTGGAACGTTTCAGGAAAGGAAAATTTTCCCTTAACCGGAGGGCTGGTAGTGGTAAGCAATCACGTCAGTTACTGGGATCCGGTAGTAGTTGTGAGCGCTTTAGACCGGCAAGTTTATTTTATGGCTAAAGCGGAGTTATTTAAAATCCCGCTTTTAGGCCCATTGATTGTTCGATTTGGAGCTTTTCCGGTCCAGCGGAGAGGATTTAACCGGCAATCTATCCGATACGCGTTAAACCTGCTTCGCAGCCAGCGAATAGTTGGTATTTTCCCGGAAGGAACTCGCAGCCGCACCAATAATCTGCTTCCTCCTCACGAAGGGGCCGTTGCATTAGCCTTAAAAGCAAAAGTGCCCATATTACCTGTAGCTTTAATTGGCACCCGCGGCATAAGAAGCAAGGTACGCGTTAAAATTGGCCGGCCATTAAACATTTCCGGTTTAGAGGGAAATAAAGTTAAAGAAGGGGAATATCAAAAATTTAGTAAAAAAATAATGGAGGAGATTGAAAGATTAATCAATGAATAAAGATACCTGACCGTATTAATTGTATGTTAAAGGTGATGAATGGTGGAGATTCGTTTAGCCAGGTGGGCCGGTTTTTGTTTTGGCGTTAAAAGGGCAATTGAAATAGCCCAAGAAACCATTAAAAAACGGGCAGGACCCGTTTATACCCTAGGTCCTTTGATCCACAATGATCAGGTAGTTGAGAAGCTAACCCAACTAGGAATTAAAAAAATTGATTTTTTGGAACAGGCAGAAAACAGAGGAACGCTAATTATTCGGTCACATGGGGTAGGGCCGCAAATTTTAAAAAAAGCGGAACAATATAGACTAACGGTAGTGGATGCTACTTGTCCGTACGTGCGTAAAACCCAGCAGCTTGCCAGTGATTACGCTCTTAAAGGGATGCAGGTGGTAATTATAGGCAGTAGAGAACACCCGGAGGTAAAGGGGCTGGTAGATTGGACAAATGGGCAGGCTTTAGTGGTGGAAAGGCCAAGGGAAGTTGAAAATCTACCTGATTTAACAAAAATAGCTGTATTAGCTCAAACCACCCAATCCCTGGCTAATTTTCAAGTCGTGGTAAATCTCTTAAAGCAAAAAGCGGGTACCCAGTTGGAAATTAATAATACCATTTGCAACGCTACCCGCTTAAGACAACAGGCAGCCTCTGGGTTGGCCCGGGAAGTTGGTATTATGATTGTGGTGGGAGGAAAAAATAGCGCTAATACTAAAGAGTTGTTTCATTTATGCCAAAGTACAGGAACGCCAACCTATCAGGTAGAAACTGCCCAGGAATTAAAAGGGTTATGGTTTAAAAATATAAATACAGCCGGTTTAACGGCGGGTGCATCTACGCCGCACTGGATTTTAGAGGAGGTTAAAAATAAGATGAAAGAATTAGCGGAAATAAACGAGGGAAATTTAAACGAAAGCTTAGGGGAAAATGAGGTCTTGGTTGAAAACCAAGTCATTTTTGAAACGGCAGATAAAGACGGAGAACTGGTGGAGAAAGAATCTGGCTTTAGGATGAGTTTGAAAGAAAACGCAGCCGTAAAGCCACCGATTCAGGGAGAAATTGTTTCCGGTACCGTAGTTCAGGTGGGAACTAATGAAGTAATGGTGGATATTGGAGCCAAATCAGAAGGGGTTATTCCTCTACGGGAACTTTCTTCCTTTCCTAACGTAATTTCTCCCTCTGAAGTGGTCCAGGTAGGAGACAAGATAGACGTAATGATTATTAAAGCCGAAGACAGCGAAGGTAAATTAATTTTATCCAAAGAAAGAGCAGATACAGAAAAGGCTTGGGCTGCTTTGGAGGAACTATGCCATAACGGCGAGTGTGTAGAGGGGGTTGTGCGGGAGGTAGTTAAAGGTGGTCTCTTGGTTGACGTAGGAATAAGGGGCTTTTTGCCGGCCTCATTGGTAGAGCAAGGTTACGCGGAAGATTTAAATAAATACTTAGAAACCACCATTAAAGCTAAAATTGTTGAATTGAACCGGAGCCAGCGAAAAGTAATCCTTTCCCGCAAAAGTGTCTTAGAAGAAGAAACGGCCACCAAACGTCAGGAATTATTTGCTAATTTAGAGGAGGGGCAAAGGGTTAAGGGTATCGTACGTCGTTTAACAAATTTTGGCGCCTTTATTGATTTAGGCGGGGCAGATGGACTGCTGCATATTTCTGAACTGGCCTGGTACCGGATAAATCACCCTTCTGAACTGCTTAATATTGACGAGGAAATAGAAGTGGTTGTTTTACGGGTAGATAACGAAAACGGAAAAATTTCTTTAAGCTTAAAGCAGCTTATACCTAATCCCTGGGACAATATAACCGAAAAATACCCGGTAGATAGCATCGTAAAAGCAAGAGTAACCCGGTTAGCTCCTTTTGGCGCATTTGTGCAGTTAGAACCTGGCGTAGAAGGACTGGTCCACATTTCTCACTTGGCCAACTACCATATCGTAAGTCCTGATGAAATTGTCCAAAGTGGTGACGAGATAAACGTAAAGGTATTAAGTGTAAATCCCGCGGAAAAAAGAATGCGTCTTTCTTTACGGGAAGCCAATCCAGAACCAAAGAATCGAGGCCGTCAGAAGGCTGATGAGCCTCAGTTTACGCCCCAAAATACAGAAGACAGCCATAGGATAACTATTGGCGATGTGGTGGGCGACATGTTTGAAGAAAATTAAGGAAGAACGTAAATAAAGGGAGGCTAAAGAACTAAGGCACAATAGTATCCTTTTCTAAAAGAGCTTTTTGCGATGTTCGGGAAGCTAGACCGCACAAGCGTTAAAAGGAACACAAAAAAAGATTTTACCCCATAATAAAAGGAAAAATAAGGTTTTGTGGGGTAGAAATCATGGATTACTAAAGGC
>JJNX02000045.1:2715-16975 GCA_000681355.2 Peptococcaceae bacterium SCADC1_2_3 | reverse complement strand
AAAGAGTTGGTCGTGGTCAATCTGGTTTTTCTTCATCTCAGCGCTTGCTCCTATTTTACGTTTTTTCTTATATTTTATCTTAAGAAAGAATAGCCGGCAATCTTAACTCTAAATCCTGCTTTAGGTTTATAGTTTCTGAACCGTTCCCGTGCTTCCTGTCCCCGTGCTTTCCCAAGGGCATACCAATGTCAAAAATCAAGACCTGACCCCCGAGGTCTTGTTTATTGTTTTTTGCCACAAGCTATGACGGAGACTCCAATGGGCAATTTAATTTTTCCGACAAAATGTCTTTTGCTGGAAAAAATGAATGCGAGTAATTTATTCATAAATGCATTTGTTACATACAAATCACTTTTATTTTGAAAACAATCAGCTCTTGATTTCAAAATCCTTATAAAGGCAATTATAGGAAAAAGCAACGAGTTAATATAACTTGAGTATTCTACGCAAAGCCCGTTATTTTTTATTTTAGTATTTAATTCCGTAAGGCTATATCTGCGCTTATGATAATGTGAAACATCATGATTGCTCCATAAAAATGATAATGCGGTTACCGTTATTAATAAATACCCTTCGGGTTTCAGTAATGGTACTAAAGCCCTCAGCGCTTTTTCGTCGTCATCAACATGCTCCAAAACATCAAGAAGCGTTATAAGATCAAAACTACTTTTCGAAAAAGGCAAATTGTCCGGTATCCTTCCCCAATATATCTTTTCTATTCCACGTTTCTTTGCGAACTGTAAGGCTTCATCATTTACTTCCAAGCCAGTAACATTACCATATTGAGACAAAAAATTAAGATTTCCTCCAGTGCCACATCCTACATTAAGTATTTGCGCGTTTAAACTGAATTCAACAAAACAATCAATTATCTTTTTTAAAATACAACGCCGTCCTACAAACCACCAATGAGATTCTTCTGATTCTGCCATTTGATGAAATAATTCATTTTCCATTAAAATTACCTCCAAAGAAGAATATCTAACTTAACTAACTTGGTTGGTAATCTGACTTCAATTAATCCCAAAAGTATCTGGAAAAATTATCCCAACTTTATTTGATTTTTGTTCCATTTTCACTCTTTGTTCCGCAAGTATTCTTAAAAGTCCAAAACCTGTTTAAGGTAAAATTAGAAACTGGCACCACAGTCAACGCGCATAGTTGACCCGCTAAGTACCACCATTCTAAAACCTGCACGGTTAAATACATTATCCCTGTATTAAGAGACAACCCAACAATACAGACCAGTAAATATCTGGGAAAATAAACACTATGTGCTCCTTGGGCCTTAAAGGTGAAGCGGTGGTTTAAAATATAGGAAACCACTACGGCCAGGATAAAACCCAGGGTTGAAGCTGGGATAGGAGGAAAGTTAAGCAGTTCAACTAAAAAAGCCAGGGTACCAACATGAGCAAAAGTAGCAACTACTCCCACCAGGCCAAACCGGATAAATTGAGAGAAAAGCTGGTAATACATTAAATGATTAGTTTTTAAAAATCTTCTCTTCATGAAAACTAAAACCACCACCAGGGTTTTCTTTTGGATATTTATGGTTGCTCGCAAAACCAATAGCTTCTTGTACAAAATAAAGCGGTCTTCTTTTCGATTCGTTGTAAATACGACCAATATACTCGCCTATAATTCCAATGGTTAAAAGCTGTATCCCACCCAAGAACAAAATCACCACCATTAGGGAAGGATAACCAGGTACAGGGTTACCGTAAAGCAGTGTTCGAAACAGCATAAAAAGACCAAAGATAAAAGCAAAGACGGAAACTAAAAGCCCAAAATATGTAGCAAGCTGCAAAGGAGTGTAACTAAAAGAAGTAATGCCTTCCAGGGCAAAGTTCCACAATTTCCAGTAATTCCATTTAGTTTTTCCGGCAAAACGGGGTTCACGGCGGTAAGGAAGGCTGGCCTGTCGAAATCCCACCCAGCTAAATAATCCCTTCATAAAACGGTGGTGCTCCCGCAACTGACAAAGAGCATCCACTACCTTCCGGTCCATTAACCGGAAATCACCAGTATCTTTCGGAATGTCAAACCGGGTAAGCCTTCCAATAATCCGGTAAAACGTATGCGCCGTCCATTTTTTAAGCCGGGATTCTCCCTCCCGCTCGGTACGGGTGGCGTAAACCACATCATAACCCTCCTGCCACTTGGCCACAAGTTTAGGGATAAATTCTGGCGGGTCTTGCAAATCAGCATCAATAGGAATTACTGCTTCTCCAGAAGCAAAATCAATACCCGCGCTCATGGCAATTTCTTTGCCAAAATTACGGGAAAGGTCAATAACTTTAACCCGGGTATCCTTTTCGTGCAGGGCAAGTAAACGGAATAACGTATCGTCTTTACTTCCGTCATTTACGCAGATTATTTCAAAAGTTTTACCTAAGCCTTCTAAAACTTTAATAATGCGGGTATAGAATTGGTCAATATTCTCTACTTCATTATACATAGGAACCACCACTGAAAAAACAATACGTTCAGAAGAACAATTACTATTCATTAAGAATAACCCCCGTAACAATAAATGGTTTGTTTTAAAATCTTTCTTTAATCACCTTTGTTTCTTTTTCCAGGATAAAATTCCTAAGCCAATAAGAAATATGGCCGATAAAATACTTATTCCCGCCCCCAAATAAAAACTTTTTGGGTGGAACTCAAACCTCACCGTATGCCCGCCGGCAGGAACCACAATCCCGCGTAATAAATAGTTGGTCTGAAATATATGCACAGGTTGGCCGTCAATGGTCGCCTTCCAGCCAGGATAGTTTACGTCACTTAAAACTAAAAAAGATGGAGTAACTGAACTGGTAACTAATTCTATACTGGTTTGTTTTTCTTTTACTACCATCGCTTTGGCAAAAGGATCCGGCTGGCTAACCTGAAAGCCTAACGGCTCTTCCACTAAAGCCATCTGGTGGGGATTAAATGTCCCACCACTTGGTAAAAAAGAAGTTTGAATGGCCTTTAATATTTGTTCCGGCTTTAAAGAAATTACTTGGGGAACCAGCCAGGTCCGAGGCATTGCCCGCAGATTTTCGTAAACTGCTGCCTCTCCAAAATCCTCAACATGCCGCCAGTGATTTTTATCTGATAAAGCACTACTAATTGCTGACACAGGGAAGGACATATTTGTTTTATCATCCAGGAAGCTGATTTTATGAAGAGCTATAACAGCATTTTTCTCTATTAATTGGGGAATCCACTCGAATTTAATCTTTTCAATTTGGTATCGTCCCCCTAACTGCAATACGGTAATATACCGGTGGCCCTCAAAAGTAGCGGCTTTATCATCATGCGCCACAAAGCTTTCAAAAACCTGGGCTCGTTTATGTTTTACTATTGGCTTAACGTCACTACGCTCCCAGGCCCATTCAGAAGTATCTTGCCCTGCCATAAGGGGAAATGATAATGTTTTGCCGTCAGCAGTTGTAATCAATGCCTGGAGAACCCGGGTATGGTCATTTATATTTGCGGAACAACTTAGTGATGTAACCAACGCTACCTTTGTGGCAAAATAAGCCGGCACAAAAATATCTACTTGGGTTTGATTAACATTACTATTAGAACCCATAGAACCCAGGTCAAGGTCAATGTCCTCTCTTAACCAGCAAAAATTATTTTTTACAAGGTCATTTTGGGGATTTATTTTCCTTTGGGGAATAAACAAATACCGGGTTGCCAATAAATTTAATGATTCATTTTCACTAAAAATTAAATTATTACTAACTTCTCCCCCATAATGCATATCTAAAAGTTTACTTGCCCGGGTTAAAATTAAGGGATTATATCCGCTTATACTGGGAACTTCCCACAGTCTTGATAAGTTAGGCGGTATTTCTTCAGGGCTTCCAAGCACGCCCCGTACAGGGAGCATTCTTTCATTTGTAAGATATAGTTCGCTTTTATATTTTTCTCTTCTCTGATCATTACTTAACAAACTACTTGAAGGCCCCTGATATTTCCATTCGCAAAACCATCCAGAGGAACCTAAATCAAAAACTAACAAAACGGTGAGCAAGATAAGCCTTATTTTACTAGAAATCTTAAAAAAACAAAAAAGCATTACACTATTTATAACAACTATCAATAGGGGAAGCCCTACGGCAGGATTTTTCCAGGGCAAAACAGATAAATTTTTAATTCCTGACTTAACCTGAGCAACTGCTTTCAATTCATTTTGAAAAAGCAGTATGCTTAAAAAACAAAGGATTACTAAACCTAAAACTATGATTGTGCTCCGGTATAGCCATAATCTTTTATTTAAATCCAAAGGTTGGCGAATAGCAGCTACCCCATATCCTGCCAGGATGCTAACGGAAAGGGAAAGCTCCAAAAAATGACGGGCGGGAACACGAAAAAGATTGAATCCAGGCAGGTGATACATTAGTTTTGCTAAAGGAGTATAACCGCCAAGAGCCAACAGCAAGGATAAAAAAGCAATTACCCCCCAAAACCAGATTTGCAAATTTTTCCGGTTCAAGCCTGCTCCAAAAAGCGCTAAAACTAAAGGCAAAAGGCCAATATAACCGGTTGGTTCTGCTAAACCCCACGGGCCAAAATAAGGGATACCATAAAATGATTGTCCAGACCAACTTCCAAAAATATAAGGAAATAAAATCATTACCAGCATCCTTGGTTGCAAGGAGTAACTGATAAAATCCTGAAAACTCAAGCTTTCTCTGACACTAAACTTAGCTAATTCAACGGAAGGTAAAAGTTGAATTGAGGTCAAAAAAATTCCAAGGATAATGGCCCCAAAAGAAAAGGCATAATAACGAAACCTGGCATGAACCTTCCAACCAGTTATTAAAATATATAAACCGCAAAGCCCTAAAGAATAAACAAAGGTTTGCGGATGCCCAGCCAAAAAACACATTGCCACTGCCAGGCTGGTTGCCCCAAGCCAAAAGGAGTAAAATTTTGACTCCTTCATTTTTTCCAGACATAGTAAGATTGCAGGTAACCAGGCGGCTGCATGAATCATGTTTGTGTGGCCCAGGTGAGCCATAAAAAACCCGCTCATTCCGAAAACCAATCCGGAAATAAAACCAGCTATCCATGATTTGGTTAACGTATACACAAACCCAAAGGTAAAGCTACTGGCCAATACGTAGGCAAGAATTACAAAGACATTCCATGAGTTACCAACTAAACTTAATAACCTTACCAGCGGGTACCAAGTCATATTTTGAGGGTCGGCAGCAATTGGGTAACCTCCAAAAATTAAGGTTGTCCATAGTGTTTTTAGTGAATAATAGGCAGGAAGAGATTGAACAATACCATCACCAGGGGCCAAAAGTTTTCCTGAAAATAAGACCGGAGAAAAAAATAAAGTAAAAATTACAATATAAGAAAATATCACTAAACAATAATATTGAGCTATTTTTCCCCTGGTCTGGTTTTTTAATTGTTCATTAACCAACTAATTCACTTCCAATACAGATGCTATAGTCATTTTCCTTTACATTTTGCTTTCCTGAAAAAGAGTTATCATTTCCCTTGCTGCTTTTTCCCATGTAAAGCAATGCACCCTTTGAAAACCTAAAGACGTTAATTCTTTGGCCAATTGTTTATCAGAAATTAAACGGTAAATAGCTTCAGCAATACCCAAAGGGTCATTTGGTTCCACTAATATACCGGCATCACCCACAACCTCTGGCATTGCCGAAATATTAGAAGTAACTACAGGTGTTCCGCAGGCCATGGCTTCCAGTATGGGCAAACCAAAGCCTTCATATAGGGAAGGAAAAACAAAAGCACTTGCCATTGTATAAATAGCAGGCAATTCCTCATTCTTAACATATCCCGTAAAAATTACCTCTTCGGCAATCCCCAGGGAATCAACCAATGCAAGGTCGGATTTATACTTCCAACCCTTTTCGCCAACCATTAATAATTTATGTGGTATTGCATATTTTTTCTTTAAAATGGCAAAAGCCTTAAGTAAACCAGCGATGTTTTTCCGGGGAGAAAAAAGACCGACAAAAAGCAAATACTGCTCCGGCAGTCGATATTTCTTTCTAACTCTGACCAACAACTCTTCATCTGTGATGATTTTAAAATTATCAGCTACCCCATTATAAATTACTTTTATCTTTTCGGAATTAATACCCATTAAATTAACCAGATCTTTCTTGGTGGATTGTGAGATGGCGATTATATAAATAGCTCTTTTTACGGCGTGTTTGAACAGTTTTCGCCAGTAAATAACCCTTGAAGTTTGGTACGTATGGGGCAGCCGGATTATAGCCAGGTCGTGAACGGTTACAACAAACGGTATTTTAGGAGATAACTGTAATGGTGCCTTAGTATCCGGAAACCAGGCCAGGGATAGTTTTTCACGTTCCAAAATGTTTCCGTAGAGGAAAAGCTCAAAAATATTCCGCAACAAAGCCTGCTCTTTTGTAAAAGGTATTTCTCTTGTGATAATCTTCGGGTGACCCTGCCATTCTTGAGGAGTGCTTTTCTTGCTAAAATAAATTAAACACTCATGGTCTTGAAAATTGTTTTGCTTTAAAAGGGCTGAGACCAAGCAATAAATATATTGGCCTATACCCGAATTCATATTGCTTAACTGCAGGGCGCTAATACCTATACGCAATTTTTCACCTCAAAAACATTTTTCAAAAACTCTTAAATGTTCCATTGCGCTCTTTTCCCAGCTAAACTCCTTTGCTTTTTCCTTGCCCCGCCTTTTTAATTCCTGCCTTATATCGGTGTCTTCCAGGGCACTTTGGAGCACAAAAGACATTTCTTCTGCTGAAGCGGGGTTGAAATATAAGGCCGATTCCCCATATATTTCTTTATGGACAGGGATACCGGAAACTAAAGCGGGCGCCCCGCAAGCCATTGCTTCTAGAGGAGGTAAACCAAAACCTTCGTAAAGCGAAGGATAGACAAATAAGGTGCATAAATTATACAAACACGCTAATTCATAATTAGAAACATAACCGTAATAGGATACGTCCTCACCTAATTCAGTTAATTTGTCCATAACCTGCTTATTTTTCCAACCCTTAAAACCAGCCAAAACCAGCTTTACGTTTCTTTTTAGCTGATTAGAAAGCATTTCGTAACTTTCTAATAAACGCATTAAGTTTTTTCTTGGTTCAATAGAACCCACATAGAGAATAAAATTTTCGGGAAGGTTTTTTTCCCGGCAATATTTATTTAGCTCCCTTTCTGGGTACTGTTTAAAAATATCATGGTTAACACCGTTATATATTACCTCTACCTCCTCTTCGTTAAATTGAAGAATATCTACAACTTCTTTTTTTATTGTCTTGGAAACAGTAATTATTTTATCCACCTGGTGGATTCTTTCAAAAAATATCCGGCATAAATAATTAACTGTGCCCTCAAGATGCCATTCAGGATGCAGATAAAAAGA
Source organism: Peptococcaceae bacterium SCADC1_2_3 (assembly GCA_000681355.2). Lineage (GTDB taxonomy): Bacteria > Bacillota > Desulfotomaculia > Desulfotomaculales > Nap2-2B > SCADC1-2-3. The sequence continues at coordinate 9,576 of JJNX02000045.1, read as the reverse complement.
AAAGTCATGTACGGTGGCCACTTTCTTTCTTGCTCTTACATCAATTAACAAAAAATTTGGTTCAAAGTAAAGATCATATTTTTTGACGTGAAATTTTATGGCCCAATTCTCCCGCCAAAGTCTCCAGGCAGAACGGGCGTATTTACTTAACAAGGGAACTTGGTCAATTAATCCCTTGGCTGTTTGGAAAGCACTTTTATCCTGAAGACCTATTGGACCAGGTAATTTATTTGAAAACTTGCCGTTGTAAAAATATGTATATTTATGTCTTGGTTCCGACAAATTAATCCATTTTGTAACCTGATATGTATAATTACCAATACCCGTTAAAGGATTAAGAAGGGATGCAGTGTTGATTAAAATGTCCAAAATTTACTTTCCTCTTTATTCTTTAGTTATAGTTTATACCATATTTCCCCGATTCGTTTCTAAACATCTGGTTTTAACCATACCATTTGATGGGACAGGCTGGTAATTAAAGACTTATCCCCCTGATCTAAAACCATAAGTACATCAGTAATTGAATCTACTAGTTTATTGTAAATATAATCATTTTCCTTATCTATTTCATCTAAAAACCTTAGCAACTCTTTTATAAAAAATTTAGGATTATGTTGCTGGCTAATATATGTTTTTGCCGCTTGACCAATATGTTCACGTAAGGTTATATCCTTCACTAATCTTTCTAGTCCGGATGTGAGTTCCGGTTCTTCATTATATGGATTAACCTTTAGTACACATTCATCAGGGAGTTCGGCATACCAGCCAATATTACTTACTATGGTTGGTTTGCCCAAAGACATCATACGAATTAAACTGCCACTGGTTTCACCTGTTGTGGGAAAGCGCAGATTGACGTATATGTCTGCACAAGCCAGGTAATCATAGATAACCTCAATCGGTTGGTAACCCACAAATTTCACCTTTTCAGAAAGGCCAAAGCTTTTTATATAGTCCTTTAACCTTAAACTGTAATAAGGTGCTACTTCTTCACCAATAATTAGTACAAATGAAGATTCCCTTAAAATATCGTTTTGAGCAATAACTTTTAATACCTTGTCCAGTCTTTTTGGGGGAGTTAAAAAACCAAGGGAAGCAATGATCACTTTGTCTTCTGGTAGATCAAAACTTTTTCGGGTGACATTTGAGTTTTCCTTTGGCGTAGGGAAAAGGGGGTGATTTATTTTAATTATTTTTCCTTTAACATAAGGCAAGATCAGTTTTTTTACAAATTCTGAGTGGACAATTAATCCTTTTGCCTGTTTAGCAATATTTTCGCATAAGGGGTAGTCAAATACCCGGTCGGTTTCCCAAAGGGGTTTGCCTGAATGGAAACATTTTCTGGCCAATTTTTCTGTAAGTGCTCCATACTGCTCTCTTATTATCTGAAAGTATAATTCAGGCCTTTCTTTCTTGTCCAGCCAGTAACCAGCAAAAAAATGGTGCAAAACATAGTCATGTAAAATTATAATGCCAGGGTATCTTTGCATTACTTCGTAAATGCCAGCATGAAATTCAGCATTATTACCCATATTATAAACAATGACATCATAAGTTTTTAACAAAGGGAAAAACGCAGGTTGCCGCACATAATCAAAAACCCGAAAACCAACGTAAAAGTCTTGCTGGGGCTGAAAGCTATCCACCCAAAGGTCAACTTGCGCATAATTTTTAAGGTATTTTAAAATAAGCTCACTGTACTCGCTAATACCTGTTTTTTGAGGCGGTAAGGGGCTAAACCAGGCAATTTTCATAAACTGGTCAACTCTTTCACTACGTTATCCCAACTAATATTCATTGAAGAAATTTTTTCAAAAGCTCTTTGCCCCATCTTTCGGGCCAGTTCTTCTGAACCAGCAAGTGCGTCTATTGCTGAGGCTAGCTTTTGGGGTTCCGGTACGCAATTGTAGCCTGTTTCCCCGTTTTCCACAAACTCCAACGGCCCTCCGCTGTCCCGGCAAGTGATGACCGCCTTACGGGAATAAAATGCCTCCAGGGTTATATAACCGTAGTCTTCATCATAAGGGATGAAAAGAACAGCCCGGCAACGGGAATAAAGTTCCTGCTTTTCCTCTTCGGAGATAAAATTAAGCAGCTTTATTCTGTCGTTTATTTTGTTTTTTTGAATAAGCGTTTTTAGATGGTTTAAATAAGCAGGATTATCTGCATCCCCTGCCAGGTATAAGCTTACCTGGTTATTTACAAATCTCATCGCCTCTATTGCCAAATGTTGACGTTTTATATTGTTAAGACGACTTGGGTAAAAAATAAAGTTCTCATAAGAATGGCAGTAAAAACGGTTTTTACCAGGTGGGGGATGATAAAGAGGCGTTGAGTGCACCTGATTAAAGTTATAAAGCCGATTACTCACATTTTGGGAATTAGTAAAAATCTTTTTTGCTTCTTTTAAGTAAAAATTATCGGCCTTAATTATTGCCTCCCGTACCTGCACGCCTTGGGAAGAATGGTGCAGATCAGTATACTCGGTTCCCCAAAGTTCGTACGCCTGGCGGTGCTGGTGTAAAATCCAAAGGACTTTATTTGGGTGGCGAAAATAATAAGCGGGGAATTTTAAACCAATCAATAAATCAATTTTATTCCCAAAGCTCTCCGACAAGTCAAAAAGACGGCAGGCCAGAATATGTTCGGGAATTCGTTCGGGAGGGTAGTCTTTAAAAGGTACTGTCACTATTTCTGCCTGGTGGCCGACGTTTTCCAAGGCCGCTTTCAGGTTTGCCGCGTGAAACTCAGCTCCTCCCCGAATAAAGGGAACCATTACTGTAGCAATGACTATCTTCATTACCGCCACCCCAATACTGCGTAGTCTTGAGAACCAAATAAAATCTCATTTAATTTGCGGGTATATTCATCATCCCCGTTTAATTGAACGTTTTTTGGTAGAGGCGAGGAAAAACGCACTTCTACTTTCCTAAACCCGGCTGCCTCTAAAAGGAAATGAAGCGTGGCAGGAGGAATTGGTTTCTGGTGGGTCAGATCCAGATAAAAATTTTTAAAGGAGTAAAAACTTTCGGGATTAACTGTTTCCAGGACTATTAATCCCCCTGGTTTAATCTTGACCAGGGCAGCCTGGACTAGTTTCCAAAGTTGATCAGGAGTTATATGTTCTACCACTTGAAAAGCAGTAAGAGCACATAGGCCTTCGTCAGGGATGGTTTGCAGGTAATCAGTACCATCTGCTTTTTTTACATCAAGGTTTTTTTCCTGGCAACGTCCAACCATTAGCTCGTTTGTGTCAACCCCTGTAGCAGAAATACCTACTTCGCGGCAGAGTTCCAGAAACTCTCCTCTACCGGCTCCTATATCCAATACGTAGCCCCCGTGAGCAGCAAAAGCATTTTGCACATCTGGAAGATAAGCCCGTTGTCTTTCTTTAATTAAATTTTCCGGGCCTCTAAAATTTTGTTCAAAAACATTGTACAGCCATGCATCATTTTCAAAGGAAACATTCTTTTGTCCAATAACTGGTTGTTCCACATTCTCTCCAGGCAACTTACCTGTTTGTTTATATTGAAGAACCAGTGCTAGTTTAGCACGTAAAAAAGCAGCTTCTAAACGATAGTCATCAATTGTTTTTTGAAAATTAGACAGCTTGCCGGACAAATCCTGAACACAATGCCTTACTTCGGTTATCTCTCGCTGGACTTCAGCTTTATCAGTTGCCGCAGAAACAAAGGTTTGATTTAACTTCGCATCCATTTCTGTTGACAACTGTTTTAGATTAGTTGTATCTTCCTGCGACCTCTGCTCCAAATATTGGTTGATTTTTTGTAAACGTTGGTCGTTTTCTTTCCAAATCATCTCCAGTTTCTGGACTAATTCCCCTAAAAGCCCGGATACTGTAGTGTTAAAGCTTGAAATATGAGTAAATAAGGGCTGGTAAAGCCAGTAAGTGCTTTTTCTAATAGCACGTTTAAAAATAGTAATAAATTTACCCCAAAAGGGCCGGAGTGATTGTACGGGAACGCGGTTTATATCCACCTGTGCTTTTCCTGCTGCCTGTTCTAAAGAATACTGGAATTCTCTGGCTAAAAAGTCGACTTTTTTATATTCATTAAAACTCAAAAAAACATCCGGATTTGCTGCTTTTTTTGCTGCCAGAATTTCTTCAATATCTCTTTTTATATCTTCAATTACTGTATCTTTAGATTCCAAGTTTCTAATCACCTGCCTACAAATTAAACCTTTACAGTCGCTTATAAGTGCCCTCTTCTTTTACTTCTTCATGAATATTCTGTTTGTGAATAAACTTTTCGGCATCCTTTGAATAATCAATTTTCCATCTCATATCTCAATAGTCTCACTATATGCTACTTCTTTTTTGGCTGATGGTTTATCATAAAGATTTTTGATATCTTCCATCTCCTCTTCTGACACAAAAGGTACATTTTTCAAGAGAAATTCAAATCTTTCCTCATGTAAAACTTCCCTAACAGCCTCTTTTACAAGACTGTAAAGTTCATTTTTATCAATAATTATTTCCATGTTCTATCCTTCATTAAATTTATTGAACTAAAATAGTCACTTAGTCTTTTCAAAATCATGTTCAGGCGTTCTAAAGCCAAATCTCCTACCGCCAGCACTTCGTTAATGAGTAAAATGTCCGGGTCCACGCGGACGGCCACGGCAAAGCCTAAACGCATATACATCCCGGAAGAGTAGTTGCGCACGGGGTTATCAATAAAATCACCCCGTTCGGCAAATTCAATACTGTCGTTAATTTTGTTTACTGAAGAATTATGGCAATGTACCGGTCAATGATGGCCCGGGCCTCTTCCTGGGTGTTGGTAGCAAATAGATCTTCCATAAGGTTATCTAGAATTTCCAGGGCAGGTATCTGCTTAATCTTTTGCATTGTTTCGCCGGAGTCAACACCAAACCTTTTCACCATAAATTTGCAAATGTCTTCCCATGCTTTCTCGATCCTACCTCTTGCTTCTCCTCTTGCTTCTGCCTCTATCCTTTCTTCCTTTACCCATTCCTGGTAAATGGGAGATTCCATAACCATTTCCCTCCTTATCAAAGAATAAACGAGTTCGGCGGCATATTTACCGCCCGCTAAGATACCCATGACGACCAAGAGGTCCTGCCGCAAGGCTTCATCCTTAACCTTATTGATTACTTCAAAGGTTTCCTGTAAGATTTGCCGGGGTTCTTCCTCTTGCAGAATTGACGGTGTACCTTTTTTATCCTGCAGGGTTGCTTCCCAGAGGTCGCTTCGGTAACGCATCATCCGGGCCGGCAGGGCAGCATCATAATAGCCCATGGGCTCAAAGTTGACCAGGTAGGCGCCACCAGGGTCTTCTACCATAAATACATCATCCAATTTTGACTGGATTTTTGGGGTGTATTCGCTTTTAAAGGGCTTAACCCATTCTTGCCGGCAGTCTGGCTGCAGAAATTTTACCCAATCGTAAGAGCAACGCTGGATAAGACGCTTGACCGGAAGATCAATCTTAGGCATGGGCTCTGGTTCACCTTCTTTTCCTCTGTCTTTATTTTACCATCGGGTACTTACCACCACTTCTCCCTCCGGAACTTAGTTTCTTCTACGTTGTAATAATAAACCCTAGAATAAGGCTCTTTTATTTGTTCACTTAGCACCGCTAATAAATTCCTTATAGGCCTGGGCCACCTCTTGGGCCGGCCCCTGCAACCTTGCCTCTCCATGGTCCAGCCATACCGCCATATCGCATAAATCCTCCACCTGCTTTGGCGCATGGGTCACTAAAATTAAAGAATAATAAAATTACCCAGTTCGGCAAAATTAACGGTGTCGTTAATTTTATTTACTGAAGAGCTCTGGCGATGTACCGGTCAATAATAGCCCGGGCCTCTTCCTGGGTGTTGGTAGCAAATAATTCTTCCATAAGGCTATCCAGAATTTCCAGGGCAGGTATCTGCTTAATCTTTTGCATTGTTTCGCCGGAGTCAACACCAAACCTTTTCGCCATGAATTTGCAAATAGCTTCCCGGGCTTTTTCAATCTTCCCTTCAATCTTCCCTTCAATCTTCCCTTCAATCTTCCCTTTCTCATGCCAACTGGTGGTAATTTGCATGATTAAATCAGTCTCCTTTTGATTTATTTTGCCCAGTTCTTGACTTAACTGTTCTTCTTCTTTCTGGTTTAACTTCAGGTAAGTTTCGAAAAAACCGGTGATGAGTTCAAGGCGTGCCGGGTCCAGCTTTAACCTGGTCAGCAGGCGCAAAAATTCTAGCTTCACCCGTATCTTTTCTTTTTCAGGAAAGCCCATTTTACTTAAAAGCGCTGCCGCCACGGGGTTATCGAGGTTAATGTACTCTCGCCAGGAGAGTTTCTTGAGCTCCAGTTTATAGAAACAAAAGCGCAGCACATCCAAAAAGGCAAAGCCTTGCTCAAAAGTATCCGGTTCGTCGCGTACCTGGTCATAAGTAAAGACGGCAATAGGCAGGATTTTGCGCCGGTGTTTTTCGTAAAGCCGGGAAAAGTAGATAAACATCCTTTCATTGAAGTCCTTTTGAACATAAGCCTGGGGTTCTACGTGCACCAGAATTAGTCCCGGTTCTTCTTTCACTCTGGTTTCCACCAGGATGTCTACGATGTGTTTTTCTTTTGCCGTAACGTCGGTAAAGACTTCCTGCTGCAGGAATTTAAGGTGCGTAAAGTCAATGGCCTGGTAAGCTTCGGGAAAGAAAAGTTGCATGAATTCAACAAAGAAGGTTTCCAGCAGTTCTTTAAAGAGTTGGTCGTGGTCAATCTGGTTTTTCTTCATCTCAGCGCTTGCTCCTATTTTACGTTTTTTCTTATATTTTATCTTAAGAAAGAATAGCCGGCAATCTTAACTCTAAATCCTGCTTTAGGTT
>JJNX02000045.1:0-2615 GCA_000681355.2 Peptococcaceae bacterium SCADC1_2_3 | reverse complement strand
AAAATTAGACAGCTTGCCGGACAAATCCTGAACACAATGCCTTACTTCGGTTATCTCTCGCTGGACTTCAGCTTTATCAGTTGCCGCAGAAACAAAGGTTTGATTTAACTTCGCATCCATTTCTGTTATCTCTCGCTGGACTTCAGCTTTATCAGTTGCCGCAGAAACAAAGGTTTGATTTAACTTCGCATCCATTTCTGTTGACAACTGTTTTAGATTAGTTGTATCTTCCTGCGACCTCTGCTCCAAATATTGGTTGATTTTTTGTAAACGTTGGTCGTTTTCTTTCCAAATCATCTCCAGTTTCTGGACTAATTCCCCTAAAAGCCCGGATACTGTAGTGTTAAAGCTTGAAATATGAGTAAATAAGGGCTGGTAAAGCCAGTAAGTGCTTTTTCTAATAGCACGTTTAAAAATAGTAATAAATTTACCCCAAAAGGGCCGGAGTGATTGTACGGGAACGCGGTTTATATCCACCTGTGCTTTTCCTGCTGCCTGTTCTAAAGAATACTGGAATTCTCTGGCTAAAAAGTCGACTTTTTTATATTCATTAAAACTCAAAAAAACATCCGGATTTGCTGCTTTTTTTGCTGCCAGAATTTCTTCAATATCTCTTTTTATATCTTCAATTACTGTATCTTTAGATTCCAAGTTTCTAATCACCTGCCTACAAATTAAACCTTTACAGTCGCTTATAAGTGCCCTCTTCTTTTACTTCTTCATGAATATTCTGTTTGTGAATAAACTTTTCGGCATCCTTTGAATAATCAATTTTCCATCTCATATCTCAATAGTCTCACTATATGCTACTTCTTTTTTGGCTGATGGTTTATCATAAAGATTTTTGATATCTTCCATCTCCTCTTCTGACACAAAAGGTACATTTTTCAAGAGAAATTCAAATCTTTCCTCATGTAAAACTTCCCTAACAGCCTCTTTTACAAGACTGTAAAGTTCATTTTTATCAATAATTATTTCCATGTTCTATCCTTCATTAAATTTATTGAACTAAAATAGTCACTTAGTCTTTTCAAAATCATGTTCAGGCGTTCTAAAGCCAAATCTCCTACCGCCAGCACTTCGTTAATGAGTAAAATGTCCGGGTCCACGCGGACGGCCACGGCAAAGCCTAAACGCATATACATCCCGGAAGAGTAGTTGCGCACGGGGTTATCAATAAAATCACCCCGTTCGGCAAATTCAATACTGTCGTTAATTTTGTTTACTGAAGAATTATGGCAATGTACCGGTCAATGATGGCCCGGGCCTCTTCCTGGGTGTTGGTAGCAAATAGATCTTCCATAAGGTTATCTAGAATTTCCAGGGCAGGTATCTGCTTAATCTTTTGCATTGTTTCGCCGGAGTCAACACCAAACCTTTTCACCATAAATTTGCAAATGTCTTCCCATGCTTTCTCGATCCTACCTCTTGCTTCTCCTCTTGCTTCTGCCTCTATCCTTTCTTCCTTTACCCATTCCTGGTAAATGGGAGATTCCATAACCATTTCCCTCCTTATCAAAGAATAAACGAGTTCGGCGGCATATTTACCGCCCGCTAAGATACCCATGACGACCAAGAGGTCCTGCCGCAAGGCTTCATCCTTAACCTTATTGATTACTTCAAAGGTTTCCTGTAAGATTTGCCGGGGTTCTTCCTCTTGCAGAATTGACGGTGTACCTTTTTTATCCTGCAGGGTTGCTTCCCAGAGGTCGCTTCGGTAACGCATCATCCGGGCCGGCAGGGCAGCATCATAATAGCCCATGGGCTCAAAGTTGACCAGGTAGGCGCCACCAGGGTCTTCTACCATAAATACATCATCCAATTTTGACTGGATTTTTGGGGTGTATTCGCTTTTAAAGGGCTTAACCCATTCTTGCCGGCAGTCTGGCTGCAGAAATTTTACCCAATCGTAAGAGCAACGCTGGATAAGACGCTTGACCGGAAGATCAATCTTAGGCATGGGCTCTGGTTCACCTTCTTTTCCTCTGTCTTTATTTTACCATCGGGTACTTACCACCACTTCTCCCTCCGGAACTTAGTTTCTTCTACGTTGTAATAATAAACCCTAGAATAAGGCTCTTTTATTTGTTCACTTAGCACCGCTAATAAATTCCTTATAGGCCTGGGCCACCTCTTGGGCCGGCCCCTGCAACCTTGCCTCTCCATGGTCCAGCCATACCGCCATATCGCATAAATCCTCCACCTGCTTTGGCGCATGGGTCACTAAAATTAAAGAATAATAAAATTACCCAGTTCGGCAAAATTAACGGTGTCGTTAATTTTATTTACTGAAGAGCTCTGGCGATGTACCGGTCAATAATAGCCCGGGCCTCTTCCTGGGTGTTGGTAGCAAATAATTCTTCCATAAGGCTATCCAGAATTTCCAGGGCAGGTATCTGCTTAATCTTTTGCATTGTTTCGCCGGAGTCAACACCAAACCTTTTCGCCATGAATTTGCAAATAGCTTCCCGGGCTTTTTCAATCTTCCCTTCAATCTTCCCTTCAATCTTCCCTTCAATCTTCCCTTTCTCATGCCAACTGGTGGTAATTTGCATGATTAAATCAGTCTCCTTTTGATTTATTTTGCCCAGTTCTTGACTTAACTGTTCTTCTTC
>JJNX02000044.1 GCA_000681355.2 Peptococcaceae bacterium SCADC1_2_3 | reverse complement strand
ACGGCCGTTAAGCCCTCCAGCGCCGATGGTACTTGGGGATTTTCCCCTGGGAGAGCAGGACGTTGCCGGGAAAATATTTTGCCACCTCCACCCTACCCTCCCCCTTTTTAGGGAGAGGGTAGGGTGGGGGTGGCAAAATATTACCGGGGGGTAAAAATAATTGGAATTATTAGCCTTAGGAGAATTTAACCTGATAAATCTTATAACCAGGGATTTAGCTACCAACCCGTCAGAAGTTGTTAAAGGAGTTGGTGATGATGCTGCCGTCCTGAAGGTGAGCCCAAATAAATGGCTTTTATTTACTACCGACATGTTAATAGAAGAAGTTCATTTTTCATTAAGCTGGGCTTCTTTTTTTCAAGTAGGAGCCAAGGCAATTACCGTTAACGTTAGCGATATTGCCGCGATGGGTGGACAACCTACACATTCAGTAGTATCATTAGGTTTGCCGGAACGGTTGAGCGTAGAAAATATTGAAGAACTGTATGCCGGTTTATGTCAGGCAGCCTTGGATTATAATATAAATATAGTAGGGGGCGATGTGACTAAAAGTCCCGCGCCGTTAATTATAAATGTAGCTTTATTAGGTCTAGTTGAACCGGAACACGTTGTTTACCGGAGCGGAGCCCAACCAGGAAATTTAATTTATGTTACTGGTTGTTTAGGAAAATCTGCTGCCGGTTTGTACTTATACCAACATCCCGAAGTTCAAGTGTCTGAGTATGCCCGTAGGCTTGTTTGCAATGCTTTTCTTTGCCCGCGGGCCCAAAGTAAGGCCGGAAGATTGTTGGGAGAAAGCAAGGTGGTAAGCGCCATGGAGGACATTAGTGATGGTTTGTTAGGGGAACTGGCCAGGATATGTCAGGCCAGTAAGGTGGGCTGCCGGATAAGGCTAAAGGACGTTCCTGTTGCTGAAGAGGCGCGGTTAATTGCTTCCTTGGCCAAAAATGACCCGTTTAAATGGGCTCTATCAGGTGGGGAAGATTTTGAACTTGTTTTTACCGTGGCTCCGCATGATACCATAAAAATACAGGAGACGCTTAACCGGGCAGGAGTAAGGTATCATTTAATTGGTGAAATTGTATCCGCGGCTCAGGGCATGACGGTAGAATTGCCAGATAGAACGCTCTTACTGGTGCCGTTTGAAGGTTATGATCATTTTACCTGTAAGGAGAAGTTATAGTGAATCTTAAGATAAGGAGTTCTGGCGTTGCGCAAACAGAAGCTTTGAGCACGACGTTAGGATCCTTGTTAAAACCAGGGGATGTAATTTGTCTTTATGGCGAGCTGGGGGCAGGGAAAACTACTTTTGTCCGGGGTGTGGCCCGCGAACTGGGAATAAAAGAAAAGATAACCAGCCCTACCTTTACCTTAATTAAGGAGTATCAAGAAGGCCGGTTTCCTCTTTATCATCTGGATACGTACCGTTTAGCCGGTCCGCAGGAAATGAATGATTTAGGTTATGAGGAATATTTTTACGGCCAAGGGATAACTTTAATTGAATGGGCGGATAGAATAACGGAATTACTTCCTCGGGAAAGATTAGACGTGAAGATATTTTTTTGTCCTTCTCAGGATGAGGATAGAGAATTTCACTTTCTTCCGCAAGGAAAACGTTATGATTGCGTGGTGGAGGAACTAAAAAAACATGTATATTTTAGGAATAGAAACAGCTACTTCGGTAATCAGTGTAGCCTTAATGGACGATGACCGGTTGGTAGTTGAATGCTTAATCAATAATCCCAAAACTCATTCGGTAAATTTAATGCCTCTAATTAAGAATGCCCTTGCCGGGGCAGCCGCAACACCAGAGCAGTTGACAGCTATCGCCGTTTCCTTGGGTCCTGGTTCCTTTACCGGTTTAAGAATTGGGATAAGTACGGCTAAAACCTTAGCTCAAGTTTGGGGACTGCCGATAGTCGGGGTTAATACTTTAGAAGCCCTGGCCTATCCTTATACCGGCTTGAAGGGTTATCTTTGTCCTGTTTTAAACGCTCGTAAAAACGAAGTGTACACTGCTCTTTATGAAACCGGAGATAATATTTTAATCTGCCGGTTAGGACCGCTAGCCCTAACGCCTTTGGATTTAGCAAACAAATTACGGGCCATAGGTCAATCAATTGCTCTTTTGGGAGAGGGAGTGTTAATTTACCAACATATTTGGCCGGAATATTTAACTGGATTGGTAACTTATTTGCCTACCATAGCTTACTTTCCCCGGGGGGCGGCAATAGCGGCGCTGGGAAGGCAAATCTTGCAGGCTAACGGGGGGGTTGATCCGATGCAGTTAAAGCCCTATTACCTTCGTCCGTCAGATGCTGAAATTAAGTGGTTTAACGGACAGTTGTCCGGGAAGAAAAAATGAAGTTAAATATTACTAAAATACAGCCGGAGCATTTAGAAGACGTATTGGTTATTGAAAGGAACTCCTTTTCCACCCCGTGGTCCTATTATGCTTTTGCCTATGAAATAAAAAATGACTTTGCTTATTATTTAGCAGCCTTATCAACGGATAAAGTAATTGGTTACGGGGGGATGTGGCTAATTTTAGATGAAGCCCACATTACTAATTTAGCCGTTCACCATAATTACCGCCATCGCGGCATAGGTCGGGCTATAATGCAAGAATTAATACGCCACGCGGCTTACTCAGGAATAACACGTCTAACCCTGGAAGTCCGTCCTTCAAATCAGGCAGCCAGGCGTCTTTATGACACTTTAGGGTTTAAAGAGGAAGGGAGACGGCGGGGGTATTACCAAGATACCAACGAAGATGCAATTATTATGTGGAAAAATTTTTGGGAGGAATAAAAAATGTTTTTTAAAGACCGGGTAGACGCAGGGCAAAAACTGGCTAAATTGATTCCGGAAGACAGGTACCAAAGCGCGGTGGTATTAGCCATCCCGCGGGGCGGGGTAGTAGTGGGAGCCCAAATAGCTAAAACCCTACATATTCCTTTGGATTTAGTTATTCCCCGTAAAATTGGGGCTCCGCAAAATCCCGAACTGGCTGTTGGAGCAGTGGCTCAGGATGGAACCACTATTTTCAACCAGAGTTTGTTGGCTTACTTAAGATTAACCGTAAAAGATTTAACGGCTATGGTAGAAGAACAGATAGCCGAAATTCACCGGCGGATGATTTATTACCGGGGGACAAGTACCTATCCCTCTTATGCCGGTAAAAAAATTATGGTCGTAGATGATGGAGTTGCTACGGGCTATACAGTTAGAGCAGCCTTACGTTCAGTAAAAAAAATGTTTGAGCCGCCGGAAATAACTTTAGCCGTTCCGGTTGGGTCGCCAGATACAATAAATGAACTATCTTTTGAAGTAGATTATCTTTTTTGTTTATATAAACCGCCAAACTTTCAAGCCGTAGGCCAGTTTTATGGTGATTTTACCCAAACCACTGACGAAGAAGTAATTTTGCTGTGGCGGGAACTATCTTCCTGAAGCAACCATAGTATTTGAGTTATGGTATACTACTTCTTTTAACCCGTCAGCAATAAGATTGGCCATTTGCATTACTAAATTTAGCCTGGTATTTTGCAAAACTAAATATTCCATAAATCCTCCCACATTAACTATACCGGTGATATGAATCTCACCAACCGAAGGGAGGATTTTTTTAACCCCGGCCCCGGGCTTAAGGGAACCGGTGCCAATATTAATCCATCCTACGTTATTAATGTTACCCAGACAAGCATCAATAGCAATGATAATAGGGTTTTCTATGTCCTGAAATATTTTAATCATCGTCTCTTCAAGGTTACTGGCGTGGACCGGGTATTCAAGTGTGCCGTAAATATGGAAAATATTTTGTTTTTCTAATATAAGTTTGCTGCCCACCAGCGGCCCAAGGCAGTCACCAGTGGAACGGTCTGTACCAATGCAGAGTAAAACTAAAGGACGATTTTGTTTAGGATTAATATGCCGCACGCGGGAAGTTATCGCCCGGCTTAAATCTATTATCGCTAAAGGGTCATCTACATGAACCCTTGTTTTATTAATTGATAAAATATTTTCTGCTTGTGGTTTAGCCTCTATAGCACACATGAAAGTACCTCCTAAAATTAGCAATAACTAATAGTAACTATTCAGGTAGGCGCAGAGGTCTAATTGATAGTTTTTAGTGGATAGTTTTGAGTTTTTAGTCTCAACATTGGTACTTCCTTTTCTGTAAACTAAAAACTGTCAACTACCTACTACTAGAGATCTGCATGTAGGGGCAGACCTGCGTGTCTGTCCTGATGGCCTTTGTGCCTCTGTGCCTTTGCCCCTATGAACCTAACTAATATATTTATTTCCAGTCTACTTGTAGGTTATTCCTCTAATGTTAAAAGCATAAGCATAATTTAAGGGAAAAATAATGCTTGGTAAAGACTGGTTAATTTTAAAAGTGGCGGCTGTTTACGCAAGCTGTATCATTGGGGCTGGTTTTGCGTCAGGGCAGGAAATTATGCAGTTTTTTGTTTTGTTTGGCCAAAAAGGCCTTTGGGGAGTTGGTCTGGCGGCAGTTTTTTTTAGCCTTTTCGGGATGCTGATCATGGCTTTAGCCGTTAAGCTTAAAACTTCTAACTACCAAAGTATTTACTTTTTTCTCCTGGGCAAACATCTTGCCCGTTTAATGGATGCCTTAAGCATATTCATGCTGCCAGGCAGCCTGGTGGTAATGTTGGCCGCCAGCGGGGCTATTTGGGCAGAACAATTTGGTTTTTCGGTTTGGCTGGGAAGCACTCTAGCTGCTTTAATAACTTGCCTGGTTATTACCAAGGGTTTACACGGCATAATAGCGATTAATCTGATTTTGGTGCCCTTAAAGATTATCGTCATTATTTTAATTGCCTTAGGAGCGATATACTACCGGAATGGCAGTTTATTCCAATTTACGGTCGCTCCCTCAGCCTTAAGTACGCCTGCCGGAAACTGGGTTTGGTCTAGCGTTCTTTATGTTTCTTATAATCTGGTTTTGGCTCTGGCGGTGCTGTCTTCACTTGGCCGGATAATTCCTTTGGGCGCGGGTATGGCCGGGGGATTTGTTGGCGGTATGGCTTTAGGAGTCACCGCCGCTCTTATTACCGTAGCGGAATTAACTTTTTATCCCGAAATAGCTGCCGCCGAGGTACCCCTGGTATATATTGCTGGTTTTTTAAATAAAAAACTAACCTATTTAGTTGGTATGTTATTATGGTTGGCTATTCTTACCACTACCATTGCGGATGCCCATGGTTTGGCCTGCCGGCTGGCGCCAAAAGGGAATTGGCGTTACAAATTAATTGGCAGCGGAGTTACGCTGGCCGTATTGCCTTTTGCCGGTCTTAATTTTTCATCCTTAGTCCGGTTACTATACCCTCTTTATGGCTATCTTGGTTTAATTTTATTAACCGGTTTACTTGTTGCCCCCTTTAAAATTTTTAAATTTAAAAACCTAAAAAAGAAGGGTTTTTTATGTAAATGAAGAAACATAAGGTATATAAATAAAAAGGAAGGTTAAGCCAAAAATGAATTGGCTGGACGGGGTAATTTTTTTAATTGTCCTCTGGTTTGCCTGGCGGGGGTTAAGGGCCGGGTTGGCCGCAAGCTTAACCCAGGCTATAGGTTTAATTGGAGGCTTATTTATAAGTTTTATTTTTTACCGGCCGTTGGCGGCTTATTTAAATGAACACTGGCAAATAACGGATAAAATTAGTTCATGGCTTTTACTGGATGTTTTTTGGCGTCCTCCGGTGGCCTTAGAAATAGGAAAGAGCAACAAACTGCTTGCCCTTGGTATTTTAGAACTCCTTTCTTTTTTAGCTGTATTAATGATAAGTGCTTACGTAATTTCCACCGTGGCTTATTTATTTTTAAGTCCAGGCAAGTACCTCTTTTGGGGTCCTTTTGGCATAATAGGAGGTTTTGTTCTGGGCGCGGCGCGTGGTTTAGGAGTAGTCTTTATTTTAACGGCCGTATTTTTGCCTGAACAAGCTAAAGCCGTTTCTTTTTTTGGCCTGGTCCAACCGGAGTGGTTGGTTGTTCCTTTACAGCAGTCCAGGTTTATTTCATTGTTTGAACCATGGATAACGCAGTTTTGGCGTTTTTTTAACTATTTTTAGCCTGTTCAAATTAATGGACTTGCGCTAGCGTAATTGTTTATGCTATAATACCTCAGCTAGGGTATTACGTAAATATGGTGTAACTATTCAGGTGGATAGCCTGTAGGCAATTAGGCTGTAGGAGGAAATAGGCGTGACTAACAGCCTACAGCCTAAACAACCTGAGTTGGATGTTCCTGAATGCGACTCGAAAATGGTGGAGACCGAGAAGGTTCTGAGCGCCTTGATTCGGTCAATGCGTGACTAACAGCCTACAGCCTACAGCCTATAGCCTAAACAACCTGAGTAGTTACAAATACATACTAAAATAGCTCACAAATAGCCTTGAAGGGAGCAAATGAGAAAGCGTGTCCAATTACGAAGTAATTTTTATCCTTCACCCCGAATTAGAGGAAGAAAAATTAAACGAAATGATTGAAAAGTTTAAAACATTAATTGAAAGTCTCGGTGGGGAAGTTAATAAAATGGAAAGAAGGGGTAAGCGGCGTCTGGCTTATAATATTAAATATATAGCCGAGGGCTTTTACGTCGTTATTCAGTTTAAGGGTGAGGCAAAAGTCATCCAGGAACTAGACCGTGTTTTAAAGATCACTGATGGGGTATTACGTCACATGATTATTAACCTGGTGGCGTAAAAAGAGATTAGAAGTTAGATAGTCCTTAACTATTTCTTGCTTCTTGCTTCTTGCTTCTAAATTCATGCTTTGCATTTCCTAAGGAAGGTGATGTTAAATTTGCTAAATAAAGTCATTTTAATTGGCCGGTTAACCAGAGACCCTGAATTGCGCTATACGCCAAACGGTGTGGCGATAACCAAATTTACCTTGGCGGTAGATAGGCCATTTAAAAATCGCCAGGGAGAAAAAGAAACAGATTTTATCAATATTGTGGTCTGGCGAAAACAAGCGGAAAATTGTGCTAATTATTTAGGGAAGGGAAGACTGGTAGCCGTAGAGGGAAGGCTTCAGATTCGCACTTATGATGACAGTCAGGGTATTCGTCGCAAAGCATCTGATATAATAGCGGATAATGTAAGCTTCCTTGAGTGGGCTAAAGATACCCAAGAAGCGAATGTTGTCGCGGGTTCCTTGGGAAACGAAGAAGGTTTTAGTAAAGAAATTGATTTTAACGACGACGACGTGCCATTTTAAATTAATAATCAAGGCAAATTAATAAAGAAATAAAGGAAGGTGCTTAAGTGGTTAAGCGGGAACGTGTCCGGCGGGCGAAAAAGCGCGTATGCAGTTTTTGTGTTGAAAAAACCGATTATGTTGATTACAAGGATATAATCCATTTAAGAAAATATATTACCGAACGGGGAAAAATACTTCCCCGCAGGGTTTCTGGAAACTGTGCCCGTCACCAACGCGTTTTGACTGTCGCCATAAAAAGAGCCCGGTTTATGGCTTTAATACCTTTTACAGCGGAATAGGATTAAACAGGGCTAAATTAAATAAGGATTACAACCAGATTAGGGAACTAAGCGTAGGGGGCCTGGTATTCAAAGCAGTTTTTAAGCCTCTAAAGTAAGGAGTTCCCTATATTCATTTAAAAAAGTATCTTCTTAAAGCAGGAATAATTATAAGTTTAACGAAATATATAAATGTTTTTATAAAAACTTAGCCGTAAATTTTCAGTCTCTTTAAGGAAGGGGTAAAAGTTTTGTTTTTGAATTATCCTGAGGCAGAGATTACGAAAAATATTAAAGTGGTGGAGTGGCTAAAAGCTGACTTGATAAACTCGACCGCGGCTTTATATAAAGGAATGTTAAGAAGCAAAGAAGACCAGTGGCTTGAAGCTTTAGCCAACATTATTATTACTTGTTATGTGTTAAGCGGTCGTTTAGGGGCCGGATTTTCCCGGCTAGATGTAAAAATAGAGGCAAAACTGCGCCAGGGTATTGAGGAAGAACATGAAATGGAAAAATGGTACAAAGATTTGTCCGGTTTATTAGGACACCTGGTAAATAAAAGAAAATATTAAGTTGCTTAACTGAGTTGGGTTTATTTTATAGTAGAGTATCTTAAGTTAAGCCAGTACAATATATTAAAGTGTGGAAGGAGACAAATATATGGAGATAATCCTCCTGGAAGAGGTAAAAGGCTTAGGCAAAAAAGGCGACGTGGTTAAAGTTGCTGCTGGTTACGCCCGCAATTATTTGCTGCCGCGTAAATTGGCGGTTGAAGCATCCGTAAAGAAAATAAAGGCCTTACAGGAACAAAAAAAGGCTATAGCAGATAAAAGTGTAAAAGAAGAAGTGGCGGCCAAAGGTATGGTTCAAAAATTAGACGGCTTAACCATTCAGGTAGCCGGGAAAGTGGGGGAAAGTGGTAAATTATTCGGGGCTGTTAGCAGTAAAGATATTGTTAGTGCCTTGTTTAAGGACCACGGACTTGAGGTAGATAAGAAAAAATTGCTTTTAAAAGAACCAATTAAAAAATTAGGCCCCCACTTAATAACGGTTAAGCTGCATCATAAAGCCCAGGCCCAAATAAAAGTAAATGTGGTGGCAGAAAAGAAAGCCTAAGCAGGAGCGTTGAATTTAACGCCCCTACAATCAGGACAACTTAAGGAGAGGAGCTTTCAGGAATGAAAAATACGCGTCAAAGGTTAATAAGGGAAGATAGAGAACATTTAAACCGTCAGGTAAATGCTCTTTATAACATTTTGACCGAACTTTACGGGGCGGATAAATTAGTTTTAAGGGCCGGGAAATTAAACGCTTTAAAATTAATGCGCTCAAGAACCATAGAAGAACGTATCCTGGCCTTACAACGGCTAATTTTTGAAGACCCTACTTTTGACATTGTTCCTTCCTTGCAGGAAGTTCCCCAAGTGCTTAAGCAGTTAAAGGAAGAGATAGCGGAAATGTTGGCCCGCCGCAGCATTGAAGATGAGCTTGAGCAAAAAATTAATGAAAAATTACAGCAACGTTATGAAGAATATATTCGCGAAATAAAAATGCAGGTGCTTAAAGAAAACGGCAACGGGGAAAATGCCCAAACCTTAAAAAAACTGGCGTTATTAGAAAAGTTAGAACAAAAGAAACTGGCTCATTCAGCGTTGGATATTTTGCGCCCGGCTAATTTAAATGAAATTGTAGGGCAAAAACAAGCCATAAAGTCATTACTAGCCAAGCTTGCTTCGCCCTTTCCCCAGCACATATTACTTTACGGGCCACCAGGAGTAGGAAAAACTACGGCCGCCCGTTTAGTTTTAGAAGAGACAAAAAAAATAAAGGGTTCTGCTTTTAGCAATGATGCTCCTTTTATTGAAGTTAACGGAACAACCTTGCGCTGGGACCCCCGGGAGGCAA
This sequence comes from Peptococcaceae bacterium SCADC1_2_3, assembly GCA_000681355.2. Classification (GTDB taxonomy): domain Bacteria; phylum Bacillota; class Desulfotomaculia; order Desulfotomaculales; family Nap2-2B; genus SCADC1-2-3. The sequence goes on along the minus strand of JJNX02000044.1, from coordinate 7,840 downwards.
CTAATCCTTTGCTTGGCTCGGTGCATGACCCGATTTATCAAGGAGCGCGGCGCGAACTGGCGGAACAGGGTATTCCTGAACCTAAACTGGGTCTGGTTACTGAGGCGCACGGTGGGGTGCTGTTTATTGACGAAATTGGCGATATGGATCCCCTATTGCAAAATAAAATGCTAAAAGTGCTGGAGGATAAGCGGGTATATTTTGAATCGGCCTATTATGACGCGCAGGATACGCATATCCCCCAATACATAAAGAAAATCTTTGAGGAAGGGGTACCGGCAAATTTTATTCTAATTGGTGCTACCACCCGGGAACCGGAGCAAATTAATCCGGCCATCCGGTCGCGTTGCACGGAAGTATTTTTTGATCCTTTAACTCCTTCGGAAATACAGTGTATTATTTGTCAGGCGGCGGAAAAATTAAATGTATCTTTAGAGCCCCAGATTCCTGATCTAATCAGCCGTTATACTATTGACGGGCGCAAGGCAGTGGGTATCCTGGCGGATGCTTATAGCTTGCATTATTACAGCCAGATGGAAAATAAAGAACTTCTGCAGACAGGCAGGATGCCTGCCCTGCTGCGGATTACCTTGCCCGTGGTGTATGAAATAATCCAAAACAGCCGTTTAACACCTTACGTTACCCGAAAAGCCAGTTCTAAAGGAGAAGTAGGAAAAATTTATGGTTTAGGAGTCATGGGTTTTGTTGGTTCAGTGGTAGAGATTGAAGCGGTAGTTTTTCCGGCCCGACAAAAAGAAAAGGGTACTATTCGATTTAACGAAACAGCAGGCAGTATGGCTAAAGATGCTGTTTTTAACGCTACTTCGGTAATTCGGAAGTCAATCAATGAGGATTTAGCTAATTATGATGTCCATATAAATGTTCTAGGCGGGGGACAAATTGACGGACCGTCAGCCGGCGTGGCCATCTTTTTGGCTATTTTAAGCGCCTTACAAGAAAGAGCCATTCCTCAAGATATTGCAGTTACAGGAGAGTTGTCAATTCAGGGTCAGATAAGGGCGGTTGGTGGTGTGGTGGAAAAAATTTACGGTGCCCGCCAGGCCGGGATAAAAAGAGTGATTATTCCGGCCGAAAACGCAACTGATATTTCTTCTGATTTAACGGGCATTCAAGTTATCCCGGTATCTTCAGTAGAAGAAATACTTCCTTATATTTTTACCCAAAGCAAATTGTTAGTTAGTTAAAAAAGGTGAAACTGGTGACCGAAAAGATTCTTCCTCACAATATTGATGCGGAGCAGTCGGTATTGGGGTCTTTGCTTTTAGATAATGAAACTGTACCGCAGGTTGCCCGCCTTATCAGTGCCGACGATTTTTATTTAGAAGCCCACCGGCAAATTTATATGGCTATCCTGGAATTAGAAGAGGCCGGACAGCCGGTAGATTTTGTTACTTTAACCAATAAACTGCGGGATAAAGGGGAATTAGAGAAAATAGGGGGCGCAACTTACGCTGCCTCCCTGGCCAACATAGTTCCTACTCCGGCCAATGTAGAGTACTACGCGCGTATCGTTAATGAAAAAGCTTTACTGCGCAATTTAGTCCACGCGGCAACCCGTATTGCTGCTTTGGGTTATACGGGTAGCGATGATGTGGGGCGGGTAATAAGTGAAGCTGAAAGCACGTTGCTGGAAGTTGCCGCAAGAAGCGCGAGCCCGGCTTTTAATAGCGTTAAAGAAATTTTGACCACGGTTTTTAAAAATATTGAGGAGAGTTACCGGAACAAAGGATTAATCAATGGTGTAGCTACTGGCTTTGTAGATTTAGACAAGCTGTGTTGCGGCCTGCAGTCCGGAGACTTGATCATTATTGCGGGGCGACCGGCCATGGGGAAGACCAGCCTGGGTTTAACTATTGCCCATTATGCCGCTTTACGTCAAAAAATACCGGTAGCCGTTTTTAGTTTGGAAATGTCTAAAGAACAGTTGGTGCAGCGTATTCTTTGCTCCGAGGCAATGGTAGACCTGCAGAAAGTGCGAAGCGGGAATCTAACAGAAGAAGACTGGGTCCGCTTAAATACAGCGGCTGTTCAACTGAGCACAGCCCCCTTATATATCCACGATGCGTTTGGTATTACAACCCGTCAACTGCGGGCCGAAGCCAAAAGATTGCAACTGGAAAAAGGATTGGGTTTGATTGTTATTGATTATATCCAGTTGATGCAACCAAACCGGCGGGTTGAAAACCGTCAGCAAGAAATTGCGGACATTTCACGTTCCTTAAAAGGATTGGCCAAGGATTTAAATGTTCCGGTGTTGGTTCTGGCCCAGCTTAGCCGGCAAGTAGAACAGCGTGTTTCTAAACGGCCAATTATGTCTGATTTAAGAGAAAGCGGCAGTTTAGAACAAGACGCAGACATGGTTATGTTTATTTACCGGGAAGAATATTATAAACCAGATACGGAAAAAAAGGGCATTGCCGAGTTAATTGTAGCTAAGCAAAGAAATGGACCTACCGGCATGATTGAAATGGCTTTTTTAAAGGAATTTACCCGTTTTGTAAATCTGGCCCGGGAAAATGAAAATTAAATAAAAAATGGTCGAATAGGCTGTTTTTCTTGACATAAAAGGGTTGGTTTTGTTAAAATTATTTTGGCTTTCGCTTATGAAAGAAGGGCAGAAAAATATTCTACGATGTAATTATTATTGGTTCCGGCCCGGCCGGTATTTTTACGGCGCTTGAGTTAATTAAACAAAAGGCTGATTTAAAAATACTATTACTTGAAAAAGGACGGGAACTGGAAAAAAGAATTTGTCCTACCAAAAGTAAAGTTAACGCTTGTTTACATTGTAAGCCCTGCTCAATTACTTGTGGTTGGGGAGGAGCAGGCGCTTTTAGCGATGGAAAAATAACTTTGTCCACGGAGGTTGGCGGTAATTTAAGCGAGTACGTTGAAGAGCAATTTTTAAATCAAGTAATTAACTATGTGGATCAAATTTACCAGAAATTTGGCGCCCCGGAGAAGGTATATGGCCTAGAGAATAGAGAGAAAATTCAGGAATATCAGCAAAAAGCTACTTTTGCGGAAATGAAGTTAATGCCGGTAGTTATCCGGCACATGGGGACTGGGCGTTGCCAGGAAGTACTCCAACGGATGCGGGATTATTTATTAAGCTCCCAGGTTGAAATACAAACTTCTAAGGCAGTAGAGGCGATAATTACCGAAGAAGATGTGGCTAAAGGAGTAGTTACGGAAGACGGTAATTATTTTTACGCCCGCTGGGTAGTGGTGGCCCCTGGCCGGGAAGGGGCAGAATGGTTGGCCAGTGAGGCCCGGCACCTAAAAATAGATATGGCGGTAAACCCGGTAGATATTGGGATGAGGGTAGAACTACCGGCTGCAATAATGGAGCCGTTGACCCAAACATTTTATGAAGCCAAGTTTATTTATTACTCCAGAACCTTTGAAGATAAAATACGCACCTTTTGCATGAACCCTTACGGGGAAGTTGTTCTGGAAAATGTTAACGGGGTAATTTCCGTAAATGGACATACTCACGCCTATAAAAAAACTGATAACACTAATTTTGCGCTTCTTGTAAGTAAAACCTTTACCGAACCTTTTAAAGAACCTATTGCTTACGGAAAATATGTGGCCAGTTTAGCCAACCTTTTAGGCGGAGGAGTTATTATCCAGCGGTTGGGCGATTTGCTGGACGGCAAACGGAGTACGCCGGAACGTTTAAAAAAAGGCCTTACTGTTCCCACGTTAAGCAAGGCCACCCCGGGAGACTTAAGTTTAGTTTATCCGTACCGGCACCTGGTAGCAATTGTCGAGATGCTAAAAGCAATGGATAAAGTTGTGCCGGGAGTGTTTTCACGCTATACCTTGCTTTACGGGGTAGAGGTAAAGTTTTATTCTTCCCGTTTGGCTTTAACTAAAGAGTTGGAAACGAGAGTTAAAAATCTTTTTGCCGTTGGAGACGGTGCTGGGGTAACAAGAGGGCTGGCCCAGGCTTCTGCATCCGGAGTAGTGGCAGCCCGGGCGATTTTAGATAGAATTTGAAAATAATCAGGAGGCATTAAAATATGGCTACCGTGGTGTTGGTGGGGGTTCAGTGGGGGGATGAAGGTAAAGGTAAAGTTACTGATTTTTTAGCCCAAAGGGCCGATTTAGTTGTCCGTTACCAGGGTGGAAACAATGCCGGCCATACCGTGGTGGTTAACGGGGAGGAATTTAAACTGCATTTAATTCCTTCAGGCATTTTATATCCTGATAAACTATGCCTCATTGGTAATGGGGTGGTTATTGATCCGGCCGTGATGATCAATGAATTGGAAGAGCTGGTTCGGCGCGGGATTGCGGTGGACAATTTAAGGATTAGCCCAAGGGCGCACTTAATTTTCCCTTACCACTGCCGAATAGACCAATGTGAAGAAGAATGCCGGGGAACAGGGAAGATTGGCACTACCTGCTGCGGTATAGGACCGGCCTATATGGATAAAGCGGCCCGGTTAGGGATAAGAGTAGCCGACTTAATTGAGCCGGAAGAATTCACCACCCGGCTGGCCTATACTTTAAAAGAAAAAAATAAATTGTTGGCTGATGTGTATCACCGGGATTTATTTGACTTTAAAGAAATAGAAGCTGCCTACAAAAAATACGCGGTTATATTGCGTAAGTACGTAGCCGATGTTTCGCTTATTGTTAATCAGGCTATAGAGCAAGGCAAGCATATCTTATTTGAAGGGGCCCAGGGAACACTGCTAGATTTAGATCATGGAACGTACCCTTACGTAACCTCTTCCCATCCGGTTGCCGCCGCCGCTTGCCTGGGGGCCGGGGTGGGCCCTAAAAGAATTAATTGGGTTGCCGGAGTAGCAAAAGCATATATTACTAGAGTTGGAGAGGGGCCCTTTCCTACGGAATTAACTGATGAAACAGGTGAGCATTTACGAAATAGGGGACGCGAATACGGTACTACGACCGGCCGGCCGCGCCGTTGTGGCTGGTTTGATACGGTGGTAGCCCGATATGCGGCCCGGATAAACGGACTGGATTATTTAGCTATTACTAAATTGGATGTGCTTTCAGGCCTGGAAAATATAAAATTATGCGTTGCTTACCGGTACAAAGGAGAAATTATAAAAGAATTTCCCGCTACTTTACACGAATTAAGTAACTGCAAACCATTGTATGAAGAATTTCCGGGTTGGCAGGAGGAAATTTCTCACGTAAGAAAATACGAGGACTTGCCTGGCAACGCGCGGCGCTACCTTGAACGTTTAGCAGAGTTGACCGGAGTGCCTGTTGCTTTAATTGGGGTTGGTCCAGGACGTGAAGAAATTATGGTTAACAACCCTATATTTTAGGCTAATACCAAGTAACTACTCAGGTTCATAGGGGCAAAGGAACAAAGGAACAAAGGCCATCAGGGCAGACACGCAGGTCTGCCCCCCTAAATGCAAATCTCTAGTAGTAGGTAGTGGATAGTTTTTAGTTTACAGAAAAGGAAGTACCAATGTTGAGACTAAAAACTAAAAACTATCCACTAAAAACTATCAATTAGACCTCTGTGCCTACCTGAATTTTAACGGTATGGCTTGACGTAAAAAACCTAGTGTGATAGGATAAATGCGTAGGGAAATTTAAAAGATTATGAGCCATTAGCTCAGCCGGTAGAGCACCTGACTTTTAATCAGGGTGTCCGGGGTTCGAGTCCCCGATGGCTCACCAAGAAAAATCAATAACAAAAAAGCCTGTGGAAAACAGGCCAGTTTTGTTTATTACCCATATAGATAAGATAAGGGCTTTCTTAAAATCCTTGGGCTTGCTTTTGCCCGTGTTTTTTTGCCCAGATGTCATCTGCGGCCTTCCCCCATTCTTGTGCCCGGTGGTCTAAATGGCGCGCTACGGTGCCTCCCAGAACAGTTTCTGCCCCTTCGTGAGTGGGATGGGCGTTGGATTCGGCCACAATTTCCCTCAACATTTCAGGATGATCAATAATTGGGCAAACACGCAAGTAGTTTTTGCTAAAGGGCTGCCGTTTTTGGTACGCGGTAAAAAGAGGCGATTTCAACACTTCCAGCAGGCTTTTCTGGTAAATATTGTCTACTGCGAAATGGGCAAAAGCACACGGTTCAACCTCACCGTTAGCGGTAATATGAAAGTACCGTCTTCCTCCGGCGATACAACCTTCTGTTTGCTCGCCATCGTTCCAAAAGTCAGCGATCAAGATAGGTTTATGGGTTCGAAGGTAAGGAATCCGTTCGGCCAAATACATCCGTTGGTCTATGGTAATCATCATGTTTACGTCCGGCTCACGTCCCACCGGAATATAATGGAATGACCAGCCGTATAGGACACCTTTATCCACCAAAAAATCAATAAATTCGTCACTGGTTAATTCCATAACGTTGTCCCGGGTAAAGGTAAACGAAACCCCGTAAATTGCCCCTCTTTCCTTAAGCAAATCCATGGCCCGCATTACTTTATCAAAAACACCTTTTCCCCGGCGGGCGTCGGTTTGCTCCCGCCATCCTTCAAGACTAAGGGCTGGACTAAAGTTACCTACTTCAACAATGCGGTCGGCTGTCTTTTCATTAATCAGGGTGCCGTTAGTATAAGCCATAAAAGTCATGTCGTGATGTTTAGCCATTATGTCAAATAAGTAAGGATAAAACAAAGGTTCGCCCCCGGTGAGCACTATCCAGTAAATCCCCAGTTCTTTAGCTTCCGTCAGCAAACGGTCAAACCTTTCCGGAGAAAGGGAATCGCCAGCCTTATACTTACCCGCCCAACAGCCAGTGCACCTTAAATTGCAGGCGCTGGTGGGGCTAATTACTATAAGGTTAGGAATGTTTACCCCTAGCTTGGCGGTATTTGCTTCTTGTTTAGGAATACCAAAAAGAACATTATTGACAAAAAAGTTATACATTAATTTCTGTTTTACTTTGGGATGGGCGTTATTAATTATATTATTAACGTAAGTATGGATAACCGGATTATTTTGGTAAAGATCTTTTATCTGGTCAATTTGGTTTTTATGTTTCTCTTGAGGGGCAATTATTTTAGCGTAATTTAAAAATTTAATCAGGTTTACCTCTGGATTTTTGGAGACGTAAGCCATCGCCCTATTGTAAATTCGCGGAGAACCTTGGGTTAATAGAAAGTCTTTTACTTTCCTACGCATTTTTTTTCCTCCCTTCCTTTTATTAAGAGTTTTTTAATAAAAAGTAAAAAAATTAAATAAGTAAATTAAAGTGAGATAAAATATTTAATGATAAAATTATGCAATATGCAATCACATCCCATCTTTTACAAGATATGTATCTTAGTTTATATCAATACCCAAAAGACCAAACAATTATCCAAAAAAAATTTAAGGGGTTGCTTTTTGCAAGGCCTCGCCTAAAAAAATAACCAGTTCTTTCTTTTCGCTAAGGTTAAATTCAACGACGTTTTTTTGAAACTTATTAATAATGCCCGTCATTTTTTGGCTTAGGGTTTCTTTCATGTTTTTTACCATTGTGCCTACCGCTGTACCGGCAAATAAACTTAATGTCAAGGCCGGTTCTTCTGATGAAGGAAGTAAATTTTTAATCCTTTTTAAGCTTTGGTGTTCTAAACTTTGAAGATAAGCCGTTAATAAGGTAATGGTATAAGCGCTGAAAGGAACAGACGCTTCAATTTGAGGCATTTCCGCCAACAAATCGTCAATAATTTTAGTTGCTCCTTTTTTCTCTAAGTTTTTCTCTAGAATGCTTAATAAGCGCTCTTTTAGTACCAGCCATTCTTCAGAAATGCTGATTTCCGTCAGTTTGGTTTGAAACAAATTTAAAGCTTTGGTCGTGGGTAAAAACAGTACCATTGAGCGTCC
>JJNX02000043.1 GCA_000681355.2 Peptococcaceae bacterium SCADC1_2_3 | reverse complement strand
GTTTCGTACAACTGTTCAAATGTAAGGCGGGCAGATAAACGCAGCGGCTTATCCTGGGCAAAACGCTCCCCTAAAAAACCAACCAGGGTAAGAATTCCTTTGCTGTGAATATTGCCGCTCATTTTTGATTCGCGTTCAATATTTACTACTCCTTCTTGACCCATAAAAGTTTTGGCGGTGATGCGGGAAGGCCGGGCAAAAGCATAATCACCCATATCCAATATAGATAGGCCATTTACTTGACCCGTTACCTCTCCCTCAGTATCAATTAAAATCTTTTCCTGCACAATCATTTCCTGTATTTTTTCTTCTATTCGATTAGAGCGGTAAACTCTTTCTTCTATAGCCTTACGGACGTATTGGTCCGTAACCAGGGTAGCATCTTCTGTTTCCGCCCAGGCTGCCGCTTCGTAAATGATTTCACATACTTCGTTAAAGCGGGTGGAAAGCTTATTTTGGTTACCGGCAAGGCGGGAGCCAAATTCAATAAGTTCAGCCATTCCGGAGCGGTCGAAATGTTTAAAGTTTTCTTTTTGGCATATTGCGCCGATATAAGCCGCGTAAAGATTTAAATTTTCTGGGGTATTAGGCATTTCAGTGTCAAAGTCTACTTTGACTTTGAAAAATTTGCGAAAGTCTTCGTCCAGAGCATATAGTAAATGATATAAATAGTGATTTCCAATTAAGATTACTTTAAAATTTAAGGGGATAGGTTGGGGACGCAAGCTAACCGTGGGAGTCAAATGATACTTCTCGCCAATGTTTTCAACTACGGCCTGCTTATTTTTTAAGGCTTTTTTTAGGGCGTCCCAGGCAAAAGGATCAAGCAAGATGTCTTTTGCCTGAATAATCAAGTAGCCCCCGTTGGCCTGGTGAACAGCGCCTGCTTTAATCATGGCAAAATCAGTAATTAAATTACCCATTATGCTCCGGTATTCTGTTTTACCAAAAAGATTATAGTAGTGAGGACTGGATTCAATAACCACCGGTCTTCCTATTGTTTGGGCATTGTTAACAAAAAGGTTTACCTTATAGCGGGTAAAAATGTCATCGGGCAAAGGAAAAAGAAACGGCATGGAGCGCTCGGTGTCTTTAGTTTTAAAGTACTCTAAGTGGCTGGTGATATCTTCTAAAATTTTATTTAAAAAATATACAATATCCGGAAAAGAATTATATTTCTCAATCAATCGTTGGACCAGGGGGGCAGCAGCGTATCCGGCAATTTGTTTATCTAATTCCTGAATACGTTCTTGAGCATTTTTCTCCAGTACTCTTTTGTTAACCAACACTTCTTCTAATTTATGGTGTAATTCTAGCGCTTGTTTTTCCAATTTGCTTTTTTCTTCAAAAGGCATGGCTTCAAATTCTTCCTGAGAAAGGGGCTTATTATCTTTAAGGGGAATAAAAACAAATCCACTAGGGCCGTACTTTAAATTAAACCCAGCCTCTAAGGCTTCTTGACGCATTTTGTCTAAAGATTGTTGAATCTGCTGCTCTGCGCTGTTAAAAATAGCCTGCTTATTTTGTTCGTAATCCGCCCCCTCAAAGGCCTTAGGTAAACTGGTTCGTAAATCATTAATTAATTCTTGCATATCATTTTTAAAGATCAAACCTTGTCCCGAAGGGAAAGAAACGGCCACGGGTTGACTATGATTTGTAAAGTTATGAAGATAACACCAGTCATCTGGTACCGGACCGTCTTTGGCGATTTGTTTTAACACTTCCTCGGCGTAAGTACTTTTACCCGTTCCCGTTGGACCGGCAAGATAAAGGTTATAACCAGGAGCACGCATGACCAGGCCAAACTGCATTGCTTTAACGGCTCTTTCCTGACCAATAAAATCTTTTAAGGGCATTACTTCCGCCGTACATGAAAAATTAAATTCTTCCGGCTTGCAGCGCCGCCGCAATTTATCAACACTTACCCGCAGGTTGTTTTTACTTGCTTCTAAGTTAATAATTTTTTTTCACCTCACGTAAATTTTCTAACCTTTATTTCTTTGTTTATTTTACTCTTTTAATTCTATTTAAAAATTATTTTAAATATCATAATCATATCACATCACAATAAATAATACTTCAGATACGAGGTTTTTTCCTGCCAAAAAATATATTTGACTTTAGAAATATTTTTTTATATACTTTATCTTGCCAGGAAAAAAAATGTTAGTATGATATTAGCAAGCAGCGATAGCGCTAAAGTAAAGGGAGCTGTAGTGTAGGGGTTTAACACGCCGGCCTGTCAAGCCGGAGATCGCGGGTTCAAATCCCGTCAGCTCCGCCAAAGACGCCACGGTAGCTCAGTTGGTAGAGCAGCGGACTGAAAATCCGCGTGTCGGCGGTTCGATTCCGTCCCGTGGCACCAGCGGGAGTAGCTCAGCGGTAGAGCATCGCCTTGCCAAGGCGAGGGTCGCGGGTTCGAATCCCGTCTCCCGCTCCAATTATATTATGGCGGCATAGCCAAGTGGTAAGGCAGCGGTCTGCAAAACCGTTATCCCCCGGTTCGAATCCGGGTGCCGCCTCCAGAAAAACAGTAAGGGCAGGGAATCCGTATATGAAGGGTACCTGCCGTTTTTAATTTTTATGATAAATAAAGGAATAGGGAAATGGAATAACTGGCCCGGGAAGTTAAAAACTGGCAGTCTGCGGGTCTTGATGTTTATGTTTATTTTCACAATGACTTTCAAGGTTACGCTGTTGAAGCGGAACTGCCGGACTAAAAGCACATTGTTTTATTCATCCCTTTAATTTTATATTTTACGTTTATGGTTGTATAATAACAAGCAAAAGACTTTAAAGTAAACTTTAGCTAATAAATACTAATAATAATTATTAAAAGCCAAATAAAAAAAGGGGGGTTTTAAGAAGGTGCAGGTACACAGGCCAACTTACGAGGAAGCACTTTCTTTACTTAAAGAATTTAACCAAAACGAAAGCCTTTTAAAACACGCTTATTCCGTTGAGGCAGTAATGCGTTACGTAGCCCGTAAAACAGGGGAAGACGAAGAAAAATGGGGCATCATTGGGCTGGTTCATGACCTTGACTACGAGCTTTTTCCGGAAGAACACTGTGAAAAAACAAAAAAAGTCCTGGAGGAGCGGGGCTGGCCGCCGGAATATATCCGGGCCGTTGTTTCTCATAGTTGGGGGATGTACAGCGAAGAAGAGCCGCAAGAGTGCATGGAAAAGGTGCTTTATGCGGTGGATGAGCTGACCGGGCTAGTTAGCGCGGCCGCCCTAATCCGGCCTTCAAAAAGCCTGGCTGACCTGGAAGTAAAATCGGTAATGAAAAAATGGAAGGAAAAGTCATTTGCGGCCGGTGTAAACCGTCAGGTAATTGAAAAGGGGGCCTCAATGTTAGGGGTAGAAATAAAAGAGTTGGTGGTCGATGTTATTGCCGGAATGAGGGAGGTGGCGGATAAAATAGGATTGTAAAAAATACTAGGGCAGGCAGGATGCCTACCCTATAGGAACAAAGAATTGGGTAGTATTTTTGCGGGTGCAAAAAATCTTTGACAGCATCAGATTGTCAACTACTCTTGATTAATCGTATTACCAAAGGTATATTAGTAGGGTAGGCATCCTGCCTGCCCATAGCAGATTAAAAAAGAGGTAGCTTGTAATTTATGGATACCATGAAAAAATTCCAAGACTTACTGGAAAAGCTTTTTCAGTTTGATGCCGCCGACCTGGATTTTGGCGTTTACCGTATTTTAAACGCAAAGAAGGACCGCCTGGAAAAATTTATTCGGGAAGATTTGAAAAACAGGGTGGAAGCTGCTTTTGCCAAACATAAAGAGGAAAGGTTAGCCAACATAGAGCAAAATTACGAAGAGGCAACCCAAAAGGTTATCCAGGGCTTAGGGGCGCAAGCTTTGCCTGCCCGCAATAACGCAGGCGGGTCTTTAGCCGGTGAGCTTTCGAGCAGGCTGGAAGCCTGCCCTACTAAGGAGGAGTTTAAGAATACCCCGTTGGGCAGAGAATATCTGGCGATAAAAGAACAAAAGATTGAGGCGCAAAAAATTGACGAAATAAAGAGCCAGGTTTTTAACGACCTTTTTAACTTTTTCTTCCGGTTTTACGCCGAAGGAGATTTTGTTCCCCAGTACCGTTATTCCATAAAGGGGCATAAATACGCCATTCCCTATAACGGCGAAGAGGTAAAGCTTTACTGGGCAAATAAAAGCTCGTATTACGTCAAAACGGGGCTTCTTTTTCGCGACTATACCTTTCTTACCGACCCGGGCAAAGCGTATAAAATAATTTTTCGCCTGGTTTTGGCTCATGAGGAATTGGGTTCAAACAAGGCTACCAAGGAAAGGTTTTTTGTCCTGGATGATAAAAAGCCAATAGAGAATATCCCCTCGCCCATTGCCATAATCGTCCGCTTTTGTTACCGGGAATTAACCGCCGAAGAAGTAAAGCACTACCAGGTGGAGGGCGGCAGCAATACATCCAAGCAAGAAAAAATTAACCAGAAAACTGTTGCTGAGGTTTTAAGCAAGATTGATGACGTTACTTTAAAAGGGTTTTTGACCAAAGAATATAAAGACGAAAAGCCCCTTCTTTTATACCAGCTTTTACGGTTTACCGCCAAAAACACCAAAGATTATTTCATTCACCAAAATTTAAAAAGGTTTCTTTCCGAGCAACTGGACTACTTCATTAAAGCCGAGGTTTTATCCCTGGAAACCCTGGAAAAGGAAAAGTTTTTGGATAAACACATTACCCGGGCTAAAGTGGTGCAAGAAATTGGCGAGGACATTATTGATTTTCTGGCTCAGATTGAGGATTTTCAAAAAAGGCTTTGGGAAAAGAAGAAATTTGTCCTTAAGACCGAATACGTGATTACTTGCGACCGGGTGCCAGAGGAGTTTTACCAGGAGATTTTACAAAATGAGGAACAAAAAAGAGAATGGGTCGAGATGGGTTTTGATGTACCCGAAACAAAAGAAGAACTGAAGAAGAAAAAACTGCCGATTGATACCAGGTATTTTACCCAGGAATTCAAAGAAAAACTCCTGGAAAAAATTACTGAGGAAGCAAATTTAGATGAACTCTTGGACGGCTTACTTATTAAAAGTGAAAACTGGCAGGCTTTAAATTTGCTAATGGGGAAATATAGGGAGAAAATCCAGACCATTTATATTGACCCTCCGTTTAATCTTGGAACAAATGCAGATTTTCTTTACAACGTTAATTACAAAGATTCAAGTTGGATTAGTATTTTAGAAAACAGATTGCAATTAGCAAGGATTATGCTCGATGATAAAGGAAGTATTTTTGTTCGTTGTGATTATAATGGCAATATGTTTGTTAGACTGCTACTAAATTATATTTTTGGTGAAGATAATTTTAGGAACGAGATAGTAATTAATAAATCTATACGTATAAAGACAGAGGGGAATAAATATCCGACTTGGCATGACTTGTTTTTCTATTACTCAAAAAATTTTGAGAATGTCTATTTTAAACACATCACTAAGACAAGAGAAAAAGAAGAGTGGAGATCAATTGATACCGAAGGAGAATCTTGGGACATTGTTCCAGTAGAGTTACTTCATTTATTCTCACCAGAAAATTTAAAATACGATGAAAAAGGAAGAGCAATTTCTAGAGCAAGGATAATTTTAGGACAAGAAATATTACCGAGAGAAGGAAGAAGGTATCCTTCCCAAAAAACTATTAATGAATTAGAGAGACAAAATAGAATAAGATTAGCTTCAAGTGGTAATCCTCAGATGTTAAAACCATCAGAAATTTATTTGACAGATAATTGGTCTGATATATATGGTTATTCGAGTAACTGGGACTTCCAAACTGAGAATTCTGAAATCACTTTAAAACGTGTCATAGAATCTACATCAAATACCCCGTCTGCTAACGCAGACACCCCTCTAAAAGAGGGGAATAGAGACATAGTTATGGACTTCTTCCTTGGCTCAGGTACCACCACCGCAGTTGCCCATAAGCTTGGCAGAAAATGGATTGGCGTGGAAATGGGAGAGCATTTTTGGACCGTTGTTTTGCCAAGGATGAAAAAAGTTTTAGCCTATGATAAAAGCGGCGTGTCCAAAGAAAAAGATGTTAAAGAAAAATATAATGAAAAAACTACCGGCGGCTTTTTCAAATATCACGTTTTAGAACAATACGAAGACGCCCTGGACAATATTGAGCTTACTTCCAATAAACAGGCAGAATTAAAATTAGGCGATGATTATCTTTTAAAATACTTCCTGGATTACGAGACCCGGGGAAATCCCTGTCTTTTGAACATGGAGCAGCTTAAAAACCCGTTTTCTTATAAACTTAAGGTTAATCTTGAGGAAGTGGGCGAACCTCAGGAAATAATGGTGGATATACCGGAAACTTTTAATTATCTCTTGGGTTTAAAAGTGAAAAGGATGAAGGTAAAATATTCCCCTTTATCTAAAGGGGTGGCAGACCGAAGGTCTGACGGGGTATCAAAAAAACTACCTTATAACCCAAATCTAAAAGAAAAAGCAAGAGAATTAAGAAAATCTGGAAACTTATCTGAAGTTTTGCTTTGGAATAAATTGAAAAATAGACAAATGCTTGGCTTTGACTTTACCAGACAACAAATAATTGGCGATTATATTGTAGATTTCCACTGTCCAAAATTAAATTTAGTGATTGAGATTGATGGAGAAAGTCATGATTTCAAGGGCGCATACGATGAGAAGAGAGATGAATTTTTAAAATCATTAGGATTAGAAGTTTTACATTTTAAGGATATAGATGTAAAGAAGTTATTAGATAATGTTTTAAAGCAAATTGAATTTTGGATTAAGGGGAATACCCCGTCTGCTGACGCAGACACCCCTTTAGAAAAGGGGAATAAATACTTATTTGTTCTGGGTGAAAAGGAAAGTAAGGATATAGCCGTTGTCTGGCGTGAGTATAATGATAATTGGAGCGACGATGATTTTAAAAAAGATAAGGAATTTATTGTCAAAGAAATTGAGCCCTGGGCACCGCATGTTGTCTATGTGAACGGGCAAAGCGTTTTGACTCCAAAACTCGGAAAACATTTAATAGAGGTCCGATATATTGAGCCGGAGTTTAAAAAATTAATGGGGTGATAAGCGTGCAAGAAAGAGCAACCAATATTATTAAAGAAGAGCTAGAAAAGAAGGGAATAAAGGTTGTAAAAATTATCCTTTTTGGAAGTAGGGCAAGGGGAGATTTTAAGCCTGACAGTGATTGGGATTTTCTTGTGGTTGTGGACAAGGAAATAAAACCATACGAAAGACGAGAAATAATTGGGAATATACAAGTAAAACTCGCTTATTATAAAATCTCAAATGATATTATCATAAATTCTTTTTCCCGGCTTGAGGAGCAAAAAAATGATGTGGGAAAGATTACCTATTATGCTATGAAATACGGGGTTGAAGTATGAACGAAAAAACTGTAAAAGATTGGATTATTAAGGCTGAAAGCGATCTAAAAACAGGCAAAGATGAAATGGCAACAGAAAATCCGGCCACCGATGCTATTTGTTTTCATATGCAACAATGTGCAGAAAAATACTTAAAGGCATATATAATTTTTAACGGTAAAGAAATAAGAAAAACACATAATATTGCAGAAATTATAAGGAATTGCGTAGAAATAGAGCCCGAGTTTCAGCAGTTATTTGAAATAAAAGCACAAATTTTAACTGGGTTTGCAATAGAATTTAGATACCCTGGCGATGTGTTATTTCCTTCTCTTCAAGAAACAAATGAGGCTATAGAAATTGCAGAAAAAATTAAAAGTTTTGTCTTGGAAAAACTCAAAGGTAAGAGTTTTAGGCCATGAAAATAGAAAAATACCTCGTCCTAAATAAATACTTGCTTTCCCTCTTTGGAATAACTGATTTTAAGGATTTGCAGGAAAAATTAAAAGATGTGAATACCGGCTGCGATGAGGAGGGAAGGAGTTATTTTGTTCATGTTTTGTGTTCCCTGGAAGGATTGAACAGGGACAAAATCCCGCCTGAAACGCTTTTAAGATACGACGAAAATATTCAATCTCAGGTAAGAAAGATTAATTACCGGCGGGAGCCCGTTTCCTTAAAGTACTTCCAGTACTTAGCAGTGCTCTTTACGGAGATTGTGCTGGATAATCTTAAAAACAAAGAAATTGAGTTCTGCGGTGAATTGAATACCTTCCTGAAAACTAAAGACAAAGAGCAGGAAATTAAGCTCATTGATGACTTTACCAAAAAGGATTTAAAAAAACTGGCCTTTTGGATGGCCACGGGGGCCGGAAAAACCCTGCTTTTGCACCTTAACTACCACCAGTTTTTTCACTATAAATTGTTTTCCCCGGACAGCATTATTTTGATTACCCCTAACGAGGCGCTTTCCAAACAGCACTTTAAAGAACTGCAAAAAAGTGGCATTCCCTGCCGGCTTTACCAAGGAAAAACCTTTAGTTCCCCAAGCGCAGGTGGTGTGGGGAGAGAAATCCTGGTTTTGGAGATGACCAAACTGGTAGAAGAAAAAAGGGGCGGCGGGGTAACCTTGCCGATTGAGGTCTTTGAAGGAAGAAATCTTATTTTTGTGGATGAAGGACATAAAGGGAAAAAATCAGAGGAGCAAAAATGGGCCAGATTAAGGGATAAACTGGCCGAAAACGGCTTTGTCTTTGAATACAGTGCCACCTTCGGGCAAATTTTAAGCGAAAACAACCAGCAAACCCTGAAAGAATACAGCAAGTCAATTGTCCTTGACTATTCCTATAAGTACTTTTACCTGGATGGCTACGGCAAGGATTTTACGGTACTTAATGTGCAGAGTACAAAAGTGAGTGCCCAGGAATTTCAAGAAACAATGTTTGTGGCCAACCTTTTGTCTTTTTACGAACAGCTTTTGGTTTATGAAGAGAATAAAAACCTGGCTAGAGAGTATAATCTGGAAAAACCCCTTTGGATTTTTGTAGGTACAACGGTTACCGGCAAAGAAGAAGAATCTGATGTGGTAAGAATTGTGGAGTTTATGGCCAGAGTAATGCAAGATGAGCCTTGGATGCAGGATAGAATAAACCATATTTTAAAAGGCGGTACGGGACTGGTAGACGAAGCGGATAAGGATATTTTTACGGAAAAATTTACCTATCTTAGAAGAAGGGAATTTGATTTTAACGACCTGTACCGGAAGGTTTTTGGCGGAAGGGGAAATTTTGCCCTTTATGAGCTAAAAAATGCCGAAGGGGAATTAGGTTTAAGGGTGGGCGAGGCTGCTTACTTTGGAGTAGTCAATATTGGTGATGTGGCCGGTTTTAAAAAGGAACTGGAAAAGAAGGGGATGACCGTAAATCAGGATGTGGTAGGAGATTCTCTTTTTGAGTCCATTAAAAAAGGGGATTCCTCTGTTAATGTCCTTATTGGTTCAAAAAAATTTATTGAAGGTTGGGACACCTGGCGGGTTTCATCCCTGGGCCTTTTAAATATGGGTAAAGGGCAGGGTCCTCAGATTATCCAGTTATTTGGGCGGGGGATAAGGCTAAAGGGCAAAGGGATGTCCCTGAAAAGAAGCGGGGAGAAAGCCTCCGTGCAGTACCTGGAGATGCTTAATATTTACAGTATTAAAGCCGATTATTTAAGCAGATTCTTAGAAGCAATTAGAAAAGAAGAAGTGGAGTTTGAGACAATTGAAATCCCGGTTAAGCAGCAGCATAAAGAAAAATGGCCGGCTCTTTATACCCTGGCCAAAGACGAAAACAAGCGGTTTGAGGAAGAGGAGGTTTTGCGCCTACGAATTGACCCCAGCCTAACTTTTACCCTTGACCTTTTGCCCAGAGTAACCATGTATCTGGCCGAGGAGCGGGCCAAAAACGGTATTGGCCTCAAAATTGTCGCGGCAGAAACTCAGGAAATGCGGTTATCTGAAGACATTTTAGAGCTGCTGGACTGGAACAGAATAGAACAAGAGATTTATAATTTTAAGATGGTTAAAAGTTACTGGAATCTGGTTTTAAGTCAGGATAAACTTAAAAATGTGCTTCTTACAGATAAATATAAAATTTTGGCCCTGGCGGAAATGCTGGAGGTGAAAAACGAAAATGATCGCCGACGTGTGGAAGACATTGCCATTTTGGGGCTGAAAAAATACCTTGAGCTTTTTTACAAAAGGTACGCCAGACGTTTTGAAACGGAAAATATCCGTTACGACAAGGTAACCGGACAACTCTTTTTTGCTTTTGAAAAGCCGGACGGTCATTCTGGCTACACCGTCCAGATAAAGAAAAAAGAAAAGGAACTGATTAAGGAAGTAAAGAAATTGGCAGAAGATTTAGATAAACTGTATCAAGAGGATGATGCCGGGAACCTGCCGCGGCTTTATTTTGACCAGCATCTTTATCTGCCGGTGCTTTTGCAAAGTGAAAAAATAGACAAGATCTCTCCGGCCGGCCTGGTGGGTAGCGAAAAGAAGTTTCTTTTGGGTTTAAGACAGTACCTTAAAGAAAATCCCGCCAAATTCTCCGGCGTAGAGGTATACCTTTTGCGCAATTTTCCAAAAACGGGCACCGGCTTTTTTAACTTAAGTAGTTTTTATCCGGATTTTATCATGTGGGTAAAAAAAGAAAAAAAGCAAACCGTTGTTTTTATTGACCCTAAGGGGTTGGAACACGCCAAAGGAGGACTTAATAACGAGAAAATAAGGCTTAAAGAAGAGATTAAAAGTATAGAGCAACGGTTAGAGCATAGCTTAAGCCGAAAAGACGTGGCTTTAGAATCCTTTATTCTCTCTCAGACCCCTTATGAAGAATTAACCAGGGGAAATACAAAACCAGAGCCAAAAGAGGAGTATTTAAACCAGCACGTGTTGTTTTTATTAGATGAGAGCACCTGGGCCGAAAGATTGTTTGCCAAGATTATTGGTGCAGCCAAGAGGTAAGTGAATACTGGTTGATGGATATAATATAAAAATAAAAAGCTTTATTTACAAAACTTGAGTTTAAAGGGTAATCTAAATGTATTCAAAAAACAAAGCAAGCACAGCAAAAGATAAACCAGTGTATGTAACCAAAATAAATAAAGAATTATGTAAACGCTGCGGTATTTGCGTCCAATTTTGTCCCCAGGGTGTTTTTATTCGGGACGAAGAGGGGTATCCGGTAGTTAAAGAGCAAGAAAAATGTACCGGTTGCCTGTCTTGTTTTTACTACTGTCCGGATTTTGCCGTAGAAGTAAAAAAACATGATGAAGGAAAAAATAAAAAAGATGACGGAAGAGAAAAATAAAGTACAGTTTCTTTCCGGTAACGAAGCTTGCGTGTGGGCCGGCATCCACGCCAAAGCCAGGTTTTTTGCCGGTTACCCGATTAGTCCGGCTACCGAAATCGCGGAAATGTGTGCTCAAGAACTGCCTAAGCACGGCGGTTTTTATATTCAAATGGAGGATGAAATTGGCAGTATTGCGGCGGTAATTGGCGCCAGTCTGGGAGGCTTAAGAGCATTTACGGCTACCAGCGGGCCTGGTTTAGCGCTTATGCAGGAGAACATTGGCTATGCTGCCATGGCAGAAGTTCCTTGTGTAATTATTAATGTGCAGCGTTTTGGACCGAGTACGGGCATAGCCACCAAACCGGCCCAGAGTGATGTTATGACTACCCGTTGGGGGACACCGGGGGACCACAGTCTTATCGTTTTGGTCCCTTCAGGAGGGCAAGAATGCTATGATTTAACCATTGCTGCCTTTAACTTGGCGGAACTTTTCCGTACGCCGGTTATTGTCTTAACTGATGCGGTAATTGCTCACTTGAGAGAAAAAGTAACTTTTAAAACAAAAGAAGAATTATTTTTAATTAACGGGGATAAACGGGTTTTACGGGTTACGGGCCTGGTTCACGATAATTTTGGTTATTCAAGTGATGTGCCTGAAGTGGCCGAAAAACTAATTACCCGTCTGGCTCAAAAAATTGAAGGATACCAGGCGTTGTTACCCAGGCCGCGTTTTTACGGCCCTGAAAGGCCTGAAGTATTAATAATCTCCTTTGGTATTTCTGCCCGGGCTGCCCGGCAGGCTGTTTATTTGGCCGAACAAGAGGATTTAGCGGTAAGTTTACTGGAGCTCCAAACCCTGTGGCCTTTTCCTGAAGAAAAAATAAGAAAAATAGGCGCCAAAGCAAAAACGGTGTTAGTGGCCGAATTAAACAGGGGACAAGTCCAACGGGAAGTGAGGGCCTGCGGTATTTCACCGGAAAAGGTAAGAGGGATAAACAAAATAGACTCTACGGTTATTACCCCCAGCGAAATTTTAAATGAAATTTTAACTATAATTAAGAAGAATAATTGAGAAGCAATTAAAATTATAAAAATTGTAAAAGATGGAGCAAGAAATATGGTTATTCCTGATTATAAAAAATATTTAGCCGGTGAACGTTTACCTCATATTTGGTGTGCCGGTTGTGGAAACGGGGTAATTTTAAAAGCCTTATTAATTGTTTTGGCGGAGTTAAATTTTAAACATGAAGAAATTCTTCTAGCAACCGGTATTGGTTGCATCTGCCGGGCAGGCGATTACGTAAGTTTTCAGCGCTTTCAAGGCACGCACGGCCGTACTCTGGCTTTTGTTACCGGCCTAAAAATAGCCCGGCCTGATCTTAAGGTGTTTTGTTTAATTGGTGATGGTGATTGTGCCGCTATTGGCATGGGTCATTTAATCCATGCCGCCAGGCGCAATCTTGATGTTGCCGTGCTGGTGGCCAATAACTTAAATTACGGGATGACCGGGGGGCAGTTTTCGCCGCTTACCCCAAGTAAAAGCTTAACCAGTACCTCGCGGACGGGAAAAACAGAAACCCCGCTGGACATTTGCCGCCTGGCGGAGGCGGCCGGCGCAAATTATGTTGCCCGGACTTCAGTTTTTCACCACGGAGAATTACGCAAATTCATCCGGGAGGCTATTTCAAAAAAGGGCTTTTCTTTGGTTGAAATATTAACCCCTTGTCCTACCTATTACGGACGTTATAACAAAATAGGCGGTCCGGGTGAAATGTTAACCTGGTTTCGGGATAAGACCGTTCCTTTAAATAAATACCTTCAAATGAATCCAGAAGAACAAAAAGATTATTTCTGGCGGGGTAAATTAGTTGAGCGAGATACCCTTGATTTTTATACCCAAGGTGAAAAAATGAAGAGGCCGGATGATTAATGAAGGTAGATAATACGCATATAAATCAGCAAATAGTTTTAAGCGGGGCCGGAGGGCAGGGGCTGGGCACAGGCGGTAAAATTTTAGCGGAAGCAGCAATTTTTCAGGGGTTAAACGCCGCCCAGAGCCAGACGTACGGAGCTCAGGCCCGGGGAGGGGCAAGTTACGCGGAAATGATTATCAGTTCCGGGGAAATTTTATTTCCTTTAGTAGAAAGGGTGGATTTGCTCTTAACCTTAACCCGGCAGGCTTATCATAAATATAAACCTCTTTTAGCCCCACAAGGAATTGTTGTTTACGACCTGAATTACGTTCAACCAGAGCCAGATGGCAAAACCTACGGCTTTAATATGCTTAAGTATATGCGGGAAAGAAAAAATGAAAGAAGCGTAACCATCTTTGCCCTGGGGGTTATGGTTGCACACTGGCTGCCGGTAAAAAAAGAATTTATTTTGGCGGCTATTGAAAGCAACTTTGCCGAAAATGTAGCCATGATCAACAAGCAATACTTTTTAGCCGGTTTTGATATAGCCAGAGAGTTTTTTGCCGGGTTAATATAATCTGAATAGGAGGAATTAACACCCTGGAGGAGTTTGCCAGGCTTGCGGAATGCTATCATGCCGGGCTGGAACCGGCGGAACGCCTCCGGATTACCATATATGTGTAAAAATGCTATTCATCAAGATGGGTTGAAAATGAAGATTATTGTTGACGCCGACGCCACCCCGAAAAGAGTGCTGGAAATTTGCCGTCAGGCGGCGAAATTTCCCGTATCCCTGGTCACCGTGGCCAGCTTCAACCACCGGATCGAATCCGAACGGCACGTGGTGGTGGGAAATTCCCCCCAGGAAACCGATCTACAGGTGGTCAACCTTGCCGCCAGGGGGGATATCGTGGTTACCCAGGATTGGGGCCTGGCGGCGATGGTCTTAAACAAGGGTGCCGCGGCACTGTCCCCTTCCGGCCAAATATTCCGGGAGGAGACGATTGACTTTCTCCTTGAAGAAAGGGAACTTAAGGCAAAATTTAGAAGAAGCGGGGGCAAAACCAAAGGACCGGCGAAAAGGACGGCCCAAGACGACCGAAAATTCCGGGAAAGTCTTTTCAAGCTGCTTGAAAACAGAGTCTGAACGGCCGTGAGAATGATCTATCTGATTTATCAATTTTTAGTATTTTTACCTGTTGCCACCTATACATGCTTAACACCCCTTCTTCCCTCCTTCTTTACGAAGGAGATTTTATCATAGGGGGGTCAATTCTATTTTACGATCTAGCGTGAAGGTAACATTTTCTCTCTCATATATGTTCCTGCCTACGATATATGGATTCTGCATAATATGATATTATGGACCAATTAGGGCAGTCAAGAAGATTTTTCTTCAAAAATTAGTTGTTTCTTTGATTAAAATATAATATCATTAACCATAAATTGAGGGAATGAACCGATCCAGTATAATAATCGTTCGGCGGGCCGCTTGAGACGCGCCATGATAAAGACGATAGATAAAAGAAATAAATGGCGCGTCTCCACGCTCTCGCCCGCCTAACGGTGAGCTGTCCTGCTACGCCCGGACTCGCGTTTCTCGGCGTGCCGCTAACAGCGGCCCGCCTAACAAAACGCTCGACACGGTCGTCACTACGCCTGCACGTGACGCTAAAGCGTCCCTCGCAGGCTCGTGCCGCCGGTTAGCTCACCGTTAGCCTGGCAAAGGAGGAGCATGGACACAGTTGCTTTGATATCCTGTGTAAGAAAAAAACTATCTCATAAGGCACGAGCCAGAGACTTGTACATCAGCTCCCTTTTTAGGCTAAATTTACTATATGCTCAACAGTTAGCCCCCTCAAAGATTTTCATTTTGTCAGCAAAATATGGCTTGCTTCGACTAGACGAAGAAATTGAACCCTATGATGTTACCCTGAACACAATGTCTGCAAAAGAACGGAAAATATGGGCTAGCAAGGTATTAGCTCAACTCCGAGAATGCAGCGATTTAGCGCGGGATCGCTTTATCATTTTTGCAGGACAAAAGTATCGTCAATATTTACTCCCCCACATGAACTCGTATGACATACCGCTCTTGGGCTTACCCATTGGAAAGCAATTACAGTTTTTACGAAGGAAGACCACCAATGAGTGAGATTTGTGAGCGAATACATCATATGCTCAGTAATTTTGAACGTCATCATTTTCCATTTGATGAAAACGAAATACCTTTAAATGGAATTTACTTGGTGTTTGAAGATGGAGAGCGCTCTCACGGAACGGATCGAATTGTACGGGTAGGAACGCACACGGGGGAAAATCAACTTCGATCTCGACTGAAACAGCATTTTGTCAACGAAAACAAAGATCGCAGCATTTTTCGCAAAAACATCGGACGAGCGTTGTTGCAAAAGGCTAACGACCCATTTCTGAAACAGTGGGAATGGGATTTAACATCACGAGAAGCGAAAGAAGGTTTGCTTTCCCTTTTGGATGTGGATAGGCAGAAAGAAGTCGAAGAGGCTGTGTCTGTACATATTCGACAACATTTGTCTTTTGTGGTGCTTCAAGTTGCGAGCAAAGAAGAACGGCTTGAGCTAGAACAAAAAATCATCTCTTCGATATCTTGGTGTGAACAATGTGGCCCATCCCCTGATTGGCTGGGCTTGTATTCAACCAAGCAGAAAATACGTGAGAGTGGCCTTTGGTTGGTGAATGGCTTATACAAAGAACAAATGTCAAGAAAAGAGCTGGAGATGTTGGAGAAAATGATTGTGACAGGCTAACAAGGCGCTCCACCGGACGGCATTTCCGCTACGCTCCATTGCCGCCGGTGAGCTTGGTTGTTATTTCTACGTTATGCGTATGAAAAATAATAAGAAGGCATAAGATGGACTTTGGAAGCGCTGTCATGTACTATCTGGCAAACCAAGGGCTATTTCTAAGCCCCCAGTTTTCCGTTTCATCTGAAGACGGCTCAGAATGGAGCTGTCCAGATTTTGTTGGTCTCGATCTGTCAAAAATGGATAATATTAATACTTTGGAGAAACTGTTTCACGAAGCTATGATTAATATCCATGAAAGAGCTTTACTGGAATATAACTATAGGGCTACCTACTTCCTTCGTATGGTTGGTGATTATGGCGGAGTTCAAGTCGCCAAAAGATTATTGAACAACCCGAATATTCAATACGGATTTGAAAAACTATGGGAATGTGGTAAACTTGACTTAACAATGGAATGCCTTGTTCTTCAACTAGATATGTATTTCAAAATAAAAGGGACTATTCGGGAGATTAAAACAATAGCTGCAGGACATGGGATAAAAAATTTGAATAGATTAAACAAAGTATACGGAAAAACAAACTGGAGAAAATTAAAAGGAATCTGCCATGTAGAATTGGAAGATGGCGCTGTTTTTGAGGCAGAAGTGCATTGGTACGAGGGACACGGTGTTGGGAAGAAAGAAATAAAAATCAAAAGATATTTATGAAGGAGATGACTATGAGAAAACATTTTATGATATGCGTTGATAATCGTGGATATGAATCATCGCTGGAGATAAGAAAACTTTATGAAGTATTGACTGATAGGGTAGCCGAAAAACATCGCCAGATCAGAGTCATAGATGAATCAGGCGAAGACTATTTATATCCTGAAAAGTACTTTGCTCCTGTTCGGTTGCCTCATGTCACAAAAGAAAAACTAGAATTAACAACGGCATAACAAGCTACTCCAGCGCAACATCGCTACATCCCCAAGACCGTGCCGGGGCTCTCCGGGTTCTACCTCGCAAGCATGTGGACCAATCCGCCTGGCGGTGTCTCGGGAGCGGCAGGTGCAGGCCGGGGGGTTGTGCAGTTGCTGTGTCGCGAGGATCGGAAGCGCTTCTTGACCTCAACACCATGAGCGAGTCGGCGCGCTGCCTGCCGTTATGCCCTGGCCCGCAAAACCGGACGCGTGCGCTAGGGTACTCAATAAGGCAAGGAGCCGCCCACCGCTGCAATGCATTTTCATATCAAATCGCCGATTTCGATTTTCAAAACATTCCGGAACAGGAACAGGAGGGCGTTAAATGCCTGATTCTGTGTCGAAGCGGAAACCTTCTTGTGGACGGCCAAATGCGTCAAGAACTCCCGGATATCTTCAGCGCCCGGTGTTTCTCGAAGAAGCCCGCCTTTCATAGTGCCGGCGTAATCGGGAAGGGTTTGTGAAGGTAACATTTTCTCTCTCATATAAGTTCCTGCCTACGATATACGGATTCTGTGTAATATGACATTATGGACCAATTAGGGCAGTCAAGAAGATTTTTCTTCAAAAATTACTTGTTCCTTTGATTAAAATATAATATCATTAACCATAAATTGAGGGAATGAACCGATCCAGTATAATAATCGTTAGGCGGCTCGTCACATCATCGACTGTTTATGGTAGCTTAAAAGTATACCACCGTAGTCATTGAAAAGTACCCCATCTCAAGATAAACTCACTGAAGTAGGTCACTACGGAAGTGAGGTATATGGGGGATATGATTAACTTGCTTCAAAAA
>JJNX02000042.1 GCA_000681355.2 Peptococcaceae bacterium SCADC1_2_3 | reverse complement strand
GGAGACAAAGGAGTGGTTGGAGCAGCAAAAATTGGTTTAATTCTAAATAAATAGTTTGTTCTTTTTAGTTTAATGTGGCGTCATTTTCAATGACGATCTGGGGTAAATTTCAGTTGACAAATACAATAGCAGTTAACATCAAAAAGAAGGTAGCTAAAATTTAAGACCGGAAAGGCATCAGGCTATATCCTCGGCATTGTACAATCTCCATAGATCGATGATCAAACACCGGGATTCATCTCTTTTTCCGGTTAAATCCCACGCTGCAGTATTATTCAGAATCGTTAAAGTGTTTCTAAACAGGTCTTTATCCTTCAATGATTCAAAAATCCCGGATAATTTATTCTCCATTCAGGACAAAAGGAGCTCCTTTACAGAATTTTCTTTGTTGATATGCTCTTCCGGTGATGTTATACTGTTTGGGTAAGAAAGGTAAGAGTTAAGTATATCTGTTACCAAGATAACAATTGCAGTCCCGGAACAACTTTTTGTCCAGGCCGAAAACATAGCCCGCGGGTACGGAGGAAAAGGCCTTCCGGGCCGCAATGCAGCAGCAGTTCAACAATCTGTTGGTCAGGGAAAACAGGCAATGGTAATTAAGCAGGGGAGCTTTACTGGGTATACTTTCCCAATACCGCAGGGGGTCCGAACCTAAAAGACTTTGTCCTAACCAAAAAACATAGGTTGACCATTAAAATGCAAGAGCAAGGGGAGGAGATAAATTTTGGTTGCTAAAAAAGGGCGAAGCTTTAGCAATGCAAGTAATGAATCAATCATTACGGAAAATAATCAGATTGTTTTACCAGAGCTTGTTCGGGATAAGACAGGATTAGAACCAGGTGATATTCTGGTATGGGAATATGATGAAAATAATAAAACCATTATAGCTTCGAAGAAATCACTGGAAATATGGATATAAAGATGGCAAATTCTTTTTTGAGCAAAACCATAAAGAAGAAGATGACGACAATTCCCAATAACGAGCAATTGCGACTAACTTTAAATCCCTATAGTTAAATATTTCCTCCTCTGACAACATATTATAGCATAGTGGTCGGGTTAAACAGGACAGATCTCCCTTTATAGCTTAAAAAGATTATTAGATTAACTGGGCCTGTTCCAGAAAAAGCGTTAACCTAAAGTAAGTTAAGCGATGGTCAATCGATAATGGTTCATTCTAAAAGCCCCTTCAGGATCTCTTCGAAAACCTCTTTTGTTAAAAGGGTAACAAACCGGCAGAGCGAATCGCGCTAAAAACAACACCATAAATCTGCTAATAAGTACGCTAAATGCTTTACCTTTGTTTAAAAACCAATGTAACACGCGCAATATGCAGCGCCGCCTGGTTTGTTCCGAACCAAACTAATGTTTCGTCGGCCTGGATCATCGGAGCGATGGGGGACAATGACAGAAAAGGGTTTTGCTTTGCTGAGGTAACGGCATAGCCATAAAACATAACGGTTGAAACCCAGCGAACCGGTTAAGGCAGAATAAAAATATCCCGGGCCCTAACTTCCAGGCCGGGCAAAACCGTAGAAACGATGCACTCTTCATCCTCTTCTTCGTACACCCCGGTGCGCTGCCAGTCTTTTTCGCCAGGCACAAATATTTCCAGCAATTGTTCCTGCGGATCCGCCAACCAGTACTCCCTTACTCCGCTCAGGAAATAACGCCGGCTTTTCTTTCCGCGGTCCCGCCGAGCAGTGGACGGGGATAAAACCTCCACCACCAGATCCGGGGCGCCGTTAATCCGCGCTTCTTCAATAATGCTAAGCCGATCATTACTGATGAAAATCACGTCCGGCTGAAAAGTATTCTTTTTTATCGGTTCGTCTAAAACCACATCAAGCGGGGCAATCAAAACTTTTCCGGAGCTGGCTTTTTGGACATAAAGACTTAAAAACAGAAAAATATTCCCGGCGACAAACTGGTGGCGTGTACCCGGTGATGGTGTCAAGAACAATTCCCCCTTGATCAATTCGTAGCGGTTGCCGTCGTCGATCTTCAGATAGTCGTCGTAAGTATAGAACTTTTTGATTTCTTTGGCAGTCGGCGCAATCATGGTCAATTCTCCTTTAATTGTAGATTCTTTCTTTATTATACATAATTATTATACATCGTGAACTTTTTACGTCAATAAATTCTTTCGGCTGCCCTATTGCCGACCTGAACTCCTCCAGGTAGCCGGCCATAAAACCCTCCTGGCTACTTCAGCAGCCAGGCCTTCAAGTGCTTTTAGAGCTTCTTTTACGCCCTAATAACTCGCCAGCCCTTCCGTGAACAGCTCAATAAAACGAAAAGATTCTTGCACAACTCGAAGGGATTTCCATTGTAAGTCGCCCCCATCAACTTGTTACGATCAGTTGCGCCACCATCAAATCAATTTCCCCATCAATATCCACCGACCTCTCCCGGGGCATGATGTAAGCATATGTCCCCGGACCGTACCAACTATCCCGTCTGCTGATAAAATCCCAGCAGGCTAGGTAAATAGCTCCGTTGAGCCGGTAGTATCGGGGCAGTTCCTGGCGGTTGGCCGGGATATCGGGCTTAAGGAAATCTTTCATGCAACCATCTGCGGGCAGGGTATTAAACCACCACGGGTGATGGTCGACTTCACAAACGGAAACGATGGCATCGGCATTACGTTTGATCAAAAGATCCAGTGCGTTCATTATATCTTCTGCAGCACGCAGTAGATACCATTAAATAATCAAAAATACTACTGGTTTTTGCTGCTTCAATAGTATGTACTATTAACGGCTTTCCAGCCAAAAGCTTAATATTTTTTTCAGGTATCCCTTTAGAACCGGCTCTCGCTGGTATAAAGCCTAAAACAGTCTTGTCTTGGTACATAACGATCACCTAATAAAGATCATTTAATAAGAAATTGATTCGAAAGCTCTTAATGTTTGACGGTATTCTTCCCACTGTCCAACGTCAAACCATTGACCATGATAAGGATACACTCCAACTTTGAAGCCTTTCTCTTTGGCCATGATGATTAAGTCAGTCATATGCAACAATTGCAGCTTGGAAACTAATGAAAATAAATCGGGTTCCAATACGTATACGCCGGTGTTTACTAAAAAATGAAAATTTGGTTTTTCTTCAATAACTCTTAATTCTTCATTTTCTAAATGTAGCACTCCATAAGGAATAGTAAACTTCTTAAGAACGCCAATTACAGTAAGATGATTTTTCCTTTCACGGTGAAAAGTTAATACGTCATTATAATCTGCTTCTACTATAATGTCATAATTAGTAACTCAACTTTCGCAGTTGATCTTTTTAGTTGCGTCGTGATAAACTAAAAACCTTTATAAAATAGGCAAAACACCCTCTTTCTGGTATAATGGAGTTAGCAATAAAACATAAACAGAAAGGAAAGGTGTTTTGCTTGACTCCCATTATAGCAGAGTTATCCGAAAATATCCAGATCCAGTCCCGAATTAATGGTTTCTTTAAGCGTTTTAACGTCAAGGAGTGCCTAAAAGAAGCCAGGATCAAAAAGCTCAACGGTTATTCAATCGTTGCCGTTGTACAGTTTCTGGTGCTGCTGGTGTTCACCCAGAAAAATTTCTACGTTTTTTTGCAGAGTAACCAGTCCAAAGAATTTGCCAAGGACGTAATCTACCGGTTTTTAAACAACCCTTTGTATGACTGGAGACGCTTTCTCTTAATGTTCGGGGCGGGAATCGTCAACAATTTCCTTAACCCCTTAACCAAACCGGAACGGATCAAAGCCCTAATTGTGGATGATTCTCTATATAGCCGCAACCGCAGCAAGAAAGTAGAATTGCTGGCCCGAGTTTTTGACCACGTGACCCGCCGTTATGTGCGGGGTTTTAAGCAAGTTGACCGTGGGTTGGAGCGACGGCGCCTCCTTTGTTCCCTTAGCTTTTGCCCTGCTCAGCTCTAACAAGCCAAAACACCGGCTTTACGAACAGGGACCGGAAGTTCCCGCTGGCTCTCCCGGCGCAGAGCGCAGGGGAGAAGCCGTTTTGAAGGCAACAGATGTCTTCGTCAATCTTCTCGACGAGATCATGACCTATACCAGTGCTTTCCAATATGTTTTATTCGATAGCTGGTTTAGCTGGCCGGCGGTGATCCAGGCGATCAAAACCCGCCAGCGCGAAGCAATCTGTATGCTCAAAGACATGCAAAATATCTTTTATGGCTACAACGGCCGGTTTTACAGGCTATCCGACCTCTACGCAGTGGTGACCAAACGAAAGGGTGACATTATTGCTTCCGTAATCGTGGATTACTACGGCCTGTCCGTTCGGATTGATGAATTGAATAAGTTGTTGGAGGATTAGAAGATGAATTATCAGGTTAAGAAAAAACAGTAACACAATAAAAAAATAATTAAAATAAGTATGATTGGGGGAGTAAAAGTGTTTTTGGAGGAAAAAGTTATCCTTATTACCGGCGGGACAGGCTCTTTTGGGAAAAAATTTACTGAAATTGTGTTATCGAAGTATAATCCCAAAAAGCTAATTATTTTTAGCAGAGATGAACTAAAGCAATTCGAAATGGCCAAACAGTTTGACGGACCAAATATAAGGTATTTCATTGGGGATGTGCGGGACAGAGAAAGATTGGAGCGGGCCTTTGACGGGGTGGATATTGTCATTCATGCAGCAGCTTTAAAGCAAATTCCAGCAGCAGAATACAATCCTATTGAACCAATCAAGACAAATATAATGGGCGCTGTTAATGTAATTGACATGGCCATTAACTGTGGCGTGGAGAAAGTGGTTGCTCTTAGCACCGATAAAGCAGTAAATCCGATTAATCTATACGGAGCTACTAAATTATGTTCGGACAAGCTTTTTGTGGCAGCAAATTCTTATTCCGGTCGCCGGCAGGTACGGTTTAGCGTAGTACGTTATGGTAATGTTGTAGGTAGCCGAGGCAGCGTTATCCCCTTCTTTGAGGAGAAAAGAAAAACAGGAGTAATTCCCATCACTGATGAGCGTATGACCAGGTTCTGGGTTACTCTTGAACAGGGAGTAGAATTTGTCATTAAGTGTTTGGGGTTAATGCATGGAGGAGAAATCTTTGTGCCGAAGATTCCCAGCATGAGCATTGTTGATCTGGCCGAAGCCATAGCGCCGGATTGTAAACATGAGGTTACCGGCATTCGGCCGGGGGAAAAGCTCCACGAAGTAATGATTTCTGCTGACGATGCCCGGCATACCGTTGAAATGCCTGATTCTTATGTGATCCAGCCGGAATTTTCCTGGTGGAATGCAGGAAACTTTCGCGAAGGTAAAAAACTTCCCGATGGATTTGTTTATGCCAGCAATACAAATACCCGGTGGTTGACAAAAGAAGAACTTGTTAATATGTCAGTTAGTGAGTAGGCACATAGAGGCAAAGGCACAGAGGCACAAAGGGAAAGGATGAAGCTTACGGATTAACTTCTCAAATAAGACGTTGCGCGATTCTAATTCCCAGCAATATAGCGGAAGGTTATAGTCGAAACTCTACCTTTGTGCCTTTTGTATCTCTGCCCCTTTGTGCCTACCTGGATGGAGGTGGTTGATTAATGAATACCTTTTTACCTTACGGTCACCAGTGGGTGGATGAAGCAGATATTCAAGCAGTAACCGAGGTGATGCGCTCTGACTGGTTAACCCAGGGACCGAAGGTGCAGGAGTTTGAAGAGAAGCTGGCAAATTATTTCGGGGCAAAATATGCGGTAACGTTTTCTAGCGGCACATGCGCCCTGCACGCTGCTTATTTTGCTGCTGGTTTGAAAAAAGGTGAAGGGGTAATTACAACCCCGATTACTTTTGTGGCCACTGCCAACGCTGCTCTCTTTTTAGGCGCTGAGGTTGATTTTGTGGATATTGAACCAGAGACAGCAAATATTAATGTTTCACTGATTGAAGAAAAAATAACAACTAAAACTAAAGTAATAGCGCCGGTTGATTTCGCCGGTCAACCGGTTGATTTAGATGAAATTCGGGCTGTAGCTAAAAAACATAATCTAATTGTTATTGAAGACGCCTGTCATGCCATTGGCTCTCTATATAAAGGGAAAAAAATTGGCGGTTTAAGTGATTTGACCGTTTTTAGCTTTCATCCTGTAAAAAATATGACCACGGGAGAAGGCGGGGCAGTTTTAACAAATAGTAGTAATTTTTACGAAAAGCTAAGCATGTTTCGTAACCATGGCATAACCAGACAACCGGAAAAAATGAAGGATTCCCCTGGCCCGTGGTATTACGAGATGCACTATCTGGGCAATAACTACCGTCTTACAGACATGCAGTGCGCCCTGGGACTGTCGCAGTTAAGAAAGCTTACTTCTTTTATTAACCGCCGGCGCGAGATTATGGAGCGCTATAACCGGGTGTTTCAAGGTATGGAAGAAATCAAGCCTTTAAAGGAAAAAAACGACCGTCTTTCTGCCTGGCATATTTACGTTATTAAATTAAATTTAGAAAAAATATATAAAACCAGGCAGGAAATTTTCAATGAATTGCGTAATAAAGGAATAGGTGTACAGATACACTATATTCCTGTTTACTGGCAGCCATACTACCAGCAAATTGGTTTTAAAAAAGGAATCTGTCCGAATGCTGAGTGGTATTATGAACGAGCGTTAACCCTGCCTTTATTTCCAGCTATGACGGATAAGGATGCGGAGCGGGTAGTAGATACGGTTAGAAAAATAGTACAGGCAAAAAAGTGAAAAGGTAATGATAAATGTTTTGACAGGCCATTGTTTTTTGGAAAAAATAAGGGAGATGTTAGCTTGGGTAAATTTATCCCATAGGAATTTTCTTTTTTCCGTCTTCCAGATATGGCATAAAGAGGAAGCTGCTGAAAGTTACTATTTATCCCCTCCCCCTTGACGGGGGAGGGTTAGGGTGGGGGTGCTAATTTAAATCCAGGGTTCTGCTTTTGATATCCCTTTCAAGGATAGCTTCTTTGACCTTGTCTTCACCTCTGGACTTTTAATTCACATCGCCCCTGAAGATATCACTGCGGTTCTGGACGAAATATATCGGTGCACTAAACGGTATATCTGGTGTTTCGAATATTACTCGGGAGCATATACCCAGATAAACTATCGGGGGCATACTGATTTACTCTGGAAAGCAAACTTCTCCAGGCTTTTTCTCGATCGCTTTAGCAACTTGAGATTACTTAGAGAAGAGCATTTCAAATACTTGAATGATGATAATGTAGATGTTATGTTCCTGCTTGAAAAGGCATGCGTATGAATAATAAGGTTACGGCAATCATCCAGGCACGAATGGGCTCAACCAGATTGCCGGGGAAAGTTTTGAAAGATGTTGCTGGACGCCCCATGATTGAACAAATGATGCATAGATTGAGTCGGGCGAAAAGGCTTAATAGAATTGTTGCAGCTACCTCTACCACTGTGGGCGATGACCCGTTGGCAGAGTTGCTTTATAAAAATGGGATACTAACCTTTCGCGGACCAGAAAACGATGTGCTCTCAAGGTACTATGAAGCTGCAAAAGTTTTCAATGCAGATGTCGTGGTAAGATTAACTGGGGATTGCCCTTTGATTGATCCTTTTATTGTTGACGAAGTAGTTAAACGCCATCTAGATTCAGACGCTGACTATACCTCGAACACCCTGGAAAGAACATTTCCCCTCGGCATGGATACAGAAGTTTTTTCATTTAAGGTGTTAGAAAAAGCCTACCGGCAAGCTAAAGAAAATTACCAGCGGGAACATGTGACACCGTATTTTTATCTTAATCCAGGCATCTTCAAATTACAAGGAATAAAAGCTGAAGGAAAATTACATCGCCCCGATCTGCGTCTTACGGTGGA
The DNA here is from genome assembly GCA_000681355.2 of Peptococcaceae bacterium SCADC1_2_3. Taxonomy (GTDB): domain Bacteria; phylum Bacillota; class Desulfotomaculia; order Desulfotomaculales; family Nap2-2B; genus SCADC1-2-3. The sequence goes on along the minus strand of JJNX02000042.1, from coordinate 9,911 downwards.
CACGGCAGAAGACCTTGAGTTGATTAGAGCTATTTATAACAGGCTTGGCCAAAATGGCAGGTTCTTTAACACAGAAGAAGTTATTGAATTGTTAGATACCCTGCCGGAACTGGTTGCCATTAATGTTCACGTTCAGCAGAAAGGATTGATTGAGTCATGAAGGTAGCCTTGCTACGTTTAGATGCTTCTTTTCATCTTGGAATGGGGCACCTGATGCGCTGCCTGGCTTTGGCGCAAGCTCTTTTTGAAAAGAGGGTAAAACCAGTTTTTGTTTATCGGAACTATAGCAGCTACATAAACAAAAAACTAAAAAAATATAGCTTTGAAGGAAGGAAATTTCCGGCGGTATTTTCACTTGAAGAAGATTTAGATTTCACGGCCAGGCTTATTCAAGAATATAGAGCAGAGCTGGTGATGGTGGATTTATGTAATAACGAGAGCATGAAAGATTTGAGCGGATATGAGAATTATTTAAAGGCATTAGGGCAGGCAGGAACCAGGCTGTTGGTTATAGATGACCTTAATGCCTTGCCTTTTCAGGCTGACTGGGTACTTAACCCTAACTACGGCGCAGAAAAGTTGCCTTATATAAATAGAAACCAAACAAAATACTTGCTTGGCCCAAAATACTTTCTTTTTCGCCAGGAGTTCAGTGAAGCTGCTGCTAAACAACGGCGGATTCGCCGACAAGTGTCCAGAGTATTGGTAACATTGGGTGGAAGTGATTTGCTTAATATTGCCCCAAAGGTTATTCGGGCTCTGATACAGGTAAGTAAAACTCATCACATGGAACTAGTTGTGATTTACGGCATGCTGGAGCGTAATAATGATATTTCTTTCTTGCTGAACGCTTTTAACGGTAAATACAGCACCTGTGCCAGTTCTGATAATATGGCAGAATTAATGCTCTGGTGTGACCTGGCTATTACTGCTGGAGGATTGACCAAGTATGAGACGGCGATTACCGGTACTCCCAGCATCATCATATCTCAGGTTGACCATCAATATGAGTTGACAGAACTTTTTATGCGTGAAGGAACAGCTTTACATCTTGGTTTGGGGTCAGAGGTGAGCGAGGAAAAGATTAGAGAAACTGTAGAGGGATTGCTTTACGATTATAATCAAAGATTAAAAATGAGCTTAAACGGGAAACGTCTGGTAGATGGCAAAGGCGCCCAAAGAGTTGTTGAAGTATTAACAAGTCTGTAAAAAGAAATTCTTAAGGAGAATGTTTATGCCAAGAAGGGTAAAGATAGGCAGTCACCTGGTAGGTGATGGAGAACCTTGTTTTATTATTGCCGAAGCTGGAGCCAATCACGACCGTAACTTAAGCCAGGCTAAAGAATTAATAGAAGTGGCTACAGAGGCTGGAGCCGACGCAGTTAAATTTCAGACTTACAGTGCAGAAACACTGTACTCGAAAAAGACCCCTCGTTTTTCTTATTTACAAGGGAATTTTAACCAGGATACCTGGCAACTTATAAAAAGTATTGAGCTACCCCGCCAGTGGCAGCAAGAACTGGCGGATTATTGCCGTCAAAAAGGTATTATCTTTTTATCTACCCCTTTTGACTATCAGGCGGTGGATGAGCTCGATCAATTAGGTGTACCCGCTTTTAAAGTGGCTTCTTTTGAAATTGTAGATTTGCCTTTAATTAAGTATATTGCTAAATGCGGCAAGCCAGTATTGTTCTCTACTGGTATGGCCAATTACGAAGAAATTCAGGACGTCTTTATTATATGTCAAAGCGTGGGTAATACCGATCTAATCCCCTTACAATGCGTATCCCTTTACCCTGCGCCGGTTCATTTATCTAATCTGCGCAGCATTGAAACTTTAAAAAAGGTGTTTGGTAATCCTGCCGGGTATTCAGATCACACGCTGGGTATTCATATTGCCGTAGCTGCTCATGTTGCAGGCGCCAACGTAATTGAAAAGCACTTTACCTTGAGCAGGAAATTAAAAGGCCCCGATCATCCATTTGCTATAGAACCCGATGAACTTAAAACAATGGTTAAGCAAATAAGGGAAGTGGAAATGGCTTTAGGTGACGGGATAAAGTCAGGACCTGCTGAAGAAGAAAAAGAAATGTTTGAAAAAGGGCGAAGAAGCATTCATGCAGCTTGTCATATTCCCAAGGGGACTACAATTACCCGGGAGATGCTTACCCTAAAAAGGCCCGGTTTTGGGATAAAGCCTAAAAATATTGAGATGGTTATCGGTAGGATAGCAAAGGTAGACATTGAAGAAGATGATGCAGTAAGGTGGGAGATGATTTAAATTGATAAGATGGATTTAGCATTTATGGTGTAAAATATTGGATTTTTTCCAATGACGGCATCATAAGGGTTGGCTTGGTATATTTGTAGTCATTTTATTTAGCAGCGCATTCTAAAATGGGATACAATATAGATAGGGTCATTTAGCTATTAAATCAAGTCAGAGGTGATGGATATGGATCCTATAGAAAAACGCGTCCCTTTTGTTTTAACTGAACTTCCCTTTCAGGAGAGGAAAATTATTTTAACCAGTGTAGTTACCTCGGTAAAATTACGCATGGCCATTGTCCAAAAAAAGCTTGAACAAGCCAGGACCAAGTTAGGTGAATTTGAGGCCAAATATAAATGTACTTTTGATCAACTTGAGAAGGGATTCCCTGAAGGAGCTTCTCTGGAACACCATGAGGATTACGTGGAATGGGGTTTTTGGTATGATGTATACAAAGAATCAGAAGCTATATTAGATACTTATTGTTTTTTCCTTGGTGAAGGTAAATGAAGGATATTCCAGAATTATTAGCCCAACTCACCGCTAAATTTGGGCATTTAATAAAAAATATTTCTATTGTAGAGCTAAACGAAACTGAAACTTCTTTTTATTTTAAAGCTATTTTTACTTTGATTGACAGTAGTACATTACGGGTGGCCGAATCTGTTAATCCAGAGAAAGGTTTAACACGCTATAGTTATTATTGGCTTACTACTGATGGGGATTTAGTAATTGGATGGGATAATGCGCCTCATCATAAGAAAATAAATACTTATCCTCATCACAAACATCTTGGCGGACGCAAAAAAGTTGAACCATCAGTTGAACCATCAGTAGAAAGAGATTTGTTATCAGTAATGGGTTATATTTCAAAATACCTTACGAAAGACGGACTATGATTGATTTTATTGAAAGGAATGAAGCAGCAAAGCAGGAGACGGTTTAAACGCTGGAGGTATAAAAGTCACGATGTTGGTTGAATTTAAAAAATTAACAAATGATATGTTAGAAACTGTGCGGCAGTGGAGAAATATGGAACATGTGCGCAAGTACATGTATACCGAACATTATATCACCCCAGAAGAGCATAAAAGATGGTTTGAGAAAGTCAGTAAGTCAAAAAGCTATAAATATTGGGTAATAACTGTGGATGGCAAAGGTGTAGGACTGGTTAATCTTGCTGATATTGACTATGAAAATTTGACTGCAAGCTTTGGTTTTTATTTGGCTGATTTATCATTACGTGGTAAAGGCTTGGGAAATATAGTTTTATACCATTTGATTGATTACTATTTTACAAGAATGCAATTCAATAAACTTTGCTGTTCAGTATTGGATTTCAATGAGCACGTGATAAGAATGTATAGAAAATTTGGTTTCCAGCAAAAAGGATTGTTAAGAAAGCATATTAAAAAAGAGGATAGGTTTGTTAATGTAGTTTTACTTGGAATGCTAAGAGAAGAATGGTTAGCCATAAGAGAAGAAGTTTATGCAGCTAGAATTAAAAGGCGCGGAGAATACCAGTTTGTAGTGGATAATGCATATTATGGGAGGGGGGGTACTGTCCAACCTTACTAATATCGATTGATTTTAAAACCGGGTGGAGGATGGCAGCATGAATATTCTCTACCTGGCAAATAACGAAAACGGCTGGCGGATATTGAAATATTTGAAAGAAAATAATGAAAAAATAATAGGATTGGCAATTCATCCAGACTATAAGGCAAAATTTAAAGATGAAATCATTAGCGTGTCTGGTTTGCCGGAAGATAAAATTTTTGACGGAAGTAGTATTTGCGGTAAAGAAGTCTTAGAAAAAATTCGTAATTTAAAGGCTGATATAGTGTAAGCATTAATTTTGGCTACATTTTAACCAGTGAATTTATAGATTTTTTTCCTTATGGTTGCATTAATCTTCATACAGGCTATCTCCCATATAATCGTGGGGCATATCCTAATGTTTGGGCCATTGTAGAAGGCACACCTGCGGGTGTAACTTTACATTATATAGATGCTGGTATAGATACGGGGCAAATTATATCTCAAAAAGAAGTTGTTGTTAATATTACCGATACAGGCAAGATACTATACGAAAAGCTGGAAGAAGAAGCGCACAGGCTTTTTATTGAATCCTGGCCTTTGGTTAAAGATGGCAAAGCTACTCCTCAAAAGCAAGCCAATGTTGGAACCTTTCATAAGGTCAAAGATACAGATAAGATAGATAAAATAGAACCCGATAAGTTTTATAAAGCTATTGATCTTATTAACATAATTAGAGCGCGAACTTTTCCGCCTTACAAAGGTGCGTATCTAGAATACATGAGTTATGCAGTTGCAGGTAAATAACACCAATTCAACAACCATAAAAAAGGATGTGGAGGCCAAAATTTTTCGATGAACCTTGAAAACCGATCGCCAGTTGTGTCAAAATATACTTGGATTTGTTGCTCGTAACAGCAAATCCGATGACTGGCGTTGAATAAGTATCTTACCATTTCGCAGTGGGAGAGGGCTTCTTCGGCGCCTTCTTTATTGCATTCCCATCTTGCATAGCACAGAAGAGTTTCTGCAGTAAAAAGCAATTCAATGTGCGCAAAATGCGAAGCTTCCGACTGTGAATGGCAGTTTGTGAGTCCCAGTTCCTGCTTGACCGTGCGGTAAAACACTTCAATCCGCCAGCGTTTTACGTAAGCCGCCGCAACTTCCTCCGGTGCATCATAGCGGTTGCTAATCAATAAATAGGCATCCCGGTAAGTGGCGCTTTCATCTTCCTCTTGCAGAATTCCATCAACAGCGCTCGGCTCTTTCCGGTTTGTGGTGTCATAAGAAAGTTTGATGTAGATATCGGGAATGCTGATGACACCGCCTTTACCTAGGGTAGAGAGCTTTCTATAAACCGTACGGAGCAGTTCCTTCGGGTTGACCTTCTTGTATTGCTCTTTCCGGGATACCGGATCAAAGTATTTGCAATACAAAACGGTGTTTTTCTTGGCCTTGGTCACTAAAGATCAAAGTTATGTTCGACCAGCCAGTTGAAGAAATTCTTGCATAGGAACCAGCGGTCCATAGCTACCCACAGCCGTTCACGACAGGTATCGCGGAGATCCAAGAGCATTTTCCGGGCCAGTTCCAGCTTGGTTTGCTTGTCATCCTGGCTTTTGGTTTTTCGCCAGAATCGCCAGAAGAGAGGGTATTCCAAGCCGTTTTTCAAAACGGCATAGGTGGAAATCAAGTTCATACACCAGATATGATTCCGGGTAGAACTATCAAACAGCCAGCGTAAGGCAAGGGAAGTTTTTTCCCAAACGGGTGGGCCACTTTGGTGTCATCCAAAGCAATTACATCTCCTTCGGACAACCGGGATTCCGGGTGTTCCTGAAGTCTTTGGATACGGCCAACCGCAAACTGGAGCCACTCAAAAGGTTTCGATAAAAACCGGCTGAAAGCAGACTGGCTGATGGATTCCCCTTTCAACAAAATCCTCAGAATGGGAGAATCCGAGGTGAAACCTGCATTCTGATTTACCGAGGGCTTTTGAGCAATCAAGCCACAAATATAGGCAAAAGCCATTAACCAGCAGGAAACACCGGAATGTTTAACAATCCCCGTCTGCAAAAAGAGCAGCGAGAGGTCAAATTTCTCCCAAAGACTCTTAAGGAGTGGAATACCGCCACCAGGACCATGTTGTTTGTTTTCAAAGATCGGTTTTGGCAAGATCATCTTTTGTATCACCCTTATCGATAATGTAATGGTAAATATGTTACCATCCATTTCGATTATGGGGCGATTTTGAAAATGTCAAGGGGTTTTGGTCATTTTCTGAAATTTTTTTGGGACTAATTTACTGCAAGTGCATAACTACTGTATATTAGAATGCAAGAGTTGATAAAGGTCATTATTGCGCATTAACTGATACTTTTCTTTTGAAGCACCTTGAAAAGAAAAAATTACAGAATCAACGCCCAAATCTATAAGTTGCTTCATTTGAGTTTCCATAATAGCCACCCCATTATTGGTGATGTGCGAGAGTAATCCTTTGTGTTTAATATATTTGCAAAAATCAATAATATCTTTATGTAAAAAGGGTTCGCCCCAGCGGATAAAACGGATTGGAGCATTGTAGTAAGCACATTCGTCAACGACCTTTTTGAAAACCGTCCAGGACATAAAACCTTTAGGACGGGACATAGCTTGTTGACCACAAAATATACAACGTATATTACAATGATTGGTAAGCTCAATATCACATAAAAATGGAAATTTGGGTAGTTTTTCCTTTATATCAAGTATTGATTTAAATTTTACATTATCGTATAAACTTCTAAAAGGATTTACTCTTGTAGAATTAGGATTTTTATATTCCATATGTAGCCCCCCTCAATAATAACTTAGAAGCCTTGCACTGGCGGGATTATCTGCTCGTAATGGATAACCTTTACCATGTCTTGATATGGATGGAGATCCATAAAAACATCCTATATTGACCCTCCTCCTTAAGGGGGAGGGAAGGGTGGGGGTGGGGGGTGAAACCAATCATTAAAACGACAATTATAAAACATTTTCTATTTTCCTGCCTTTTGGTCTAGTTGGTAAACATAAACCAAAACTTGGGCTACCGCTGCATATAGCTCAGGGGGAATTTCCACCTGTACCCCTAATTTCACCAGGGTTTTGGCCAGGGCTTCGTCCTGGTAAACAGGAATTTTGTGTTCCTGGGCAATTTCTTTTATTTTTTGGGCCAGTTCTCCCTGTCCGCTGGCCACAACCACCGGGGCTTTGTCTTCTTTTTGTTTGTAGCGCAGGGCAGCCGCCAGCTCTTTTTTCTTCGTTTCTTTTTTCATTTTTTCCTCTAAACGTATAAATCAAAAATAAATTCTGTTCCGGGAAAATCAGGACCGGTGGAGATGTTTATATTTTTGTCCGGGGACAGGTGTTTAAAGTTAAAGAACACCTTTTCGTATCCCAAAGCTAAAATTTCCTCTTCCAGTCCCGCCAACTCACCCGCCAGAAGGTTTTTGACCGCCGCCTCATGCCCAAGGCAGGCAAGCCAGAGAATTTTTTCTTCCTGCCTTACAAAAAGCCGCAACACACCAAGGTGAGCCGTCCTTAAAATTAAAAGCAAACTTACCCTGGTTTTTTGCTCAGCTTCTTTTACGTCCGCTTTGTTTTTATTCCGGTCCTGCACTAAATAAAGGTTGGCCGTAGGAAAGAAAGGGGTTTTTAAGGGCAAGGGAATTAAAGAAAAAGCCTGGTGGGATTCACCTAAAAGCACCTTTTGCCCTAGACCATCATAATCCAACTTACCTTGTAACCAGGCAGGGCTGTACTTTTCTCGGATGTATGGTGTTTCCGTTAGAATTTTCTTGCCCTGGCCTTCTTTTTCTGCCGGAAGATCCGCCGGCGTTTTTTTTATTTTTACCTGAAAGTCCATAAGGTTAAGAAGAAGAGGGAGTATACGGTTTAACATAAAAAAACTATCCTTTCTTTTGCTGTGCTCAAGCACCCCCACCCTAGCCCTCCCCCATCAAGGGGGAGGGAATAAACAGTAACTTTCAGCAGCTTCCTCTTTATGCCATATCTGGAAGACGGAAAAAAGCTCACTACCCCTCCCTCTTCAAAGGAGGAGGAAAGCTCACTACCCCTCCCCCTTTGAGGGGGGAGGGTAGGGTGGGGGTGACCCTGCCTGGTTTAATTTTTCCTGACAGATGGCCGTTATTTTACCTACCGTGGCGTACCATTCGTGGTACCTTAAAAGTATTTCCGCCCGGCCAGAAGAATCCTGGTCATATTTTTCCGGAACGGCATTGGTTTCCACTTCCCACATAAGTAGGAATGACTGCAGCACATGAGTTAAAAACAACTGAAAAGAAGGGTAATTTAAGCAGGTCAGGCGGGGATTTAGCACTTCTTGCTCCATATTTTTTAACTTATTTATAATTTTTGGCCCGTCCTGTTTCTGGTTAATAATTTCCAGCAAAACCGGGGAGATTTCCTTTACCTTGGCCAGTCCTTTTACACATTCTGACTCAATAACCTTTAATTCTTCCTGGGTTTTCCTGATAATTTTCTCTACCTTCTCCCAGTCCTGTTTTATTTTCTCTTCTTTTACGCCGGGACAGGCTTCATTAATTGTTTTTAAAGGATAAATTTTCTGGGTTAAGTGTTTCTCTATGCTTTGGGCAAAAGGCATTACCGTCGTCCCGGGAATATAGGCCCCCCCTTCCGTGCTGTTAATACACAATCCCCTGTACCTGGCTATATCTTCCTGGTAGGACTTTAAAAAAGTGTAAAGGGTAGCGTTGGTTTTAATTGGTTTGCCGTCGTTACCCGTTACTTCAATTAAATTCCGGTAAAAGGCGGTCTGTTTTTCCCCGTACACCGCCCCTTGCGCGTGGGTTTCTCCTTCCCGGCTTAAAGCCAGGTCCTGACCGATTAAGATAATGGGGTTGCAGCCCAGGTATTCGGCCACCTTAAAAGCCATATTCCCTGCCGACTGCTTGATTTCTAAGATTCCTTTCTCCACCCCCAGCCATTTAAAGTGGTCAAAGTTGCGGTAAACAATTATCTTTGGGCCGGGATAAGCCTGGTAAACCTGGGGGCGGACTACCGGGCAGGCGGCAAAATAAACCTCCTTTACCTCCTCTGGTGACAAGCCACTAATTAATTTTTCCACCTGGGGAACCCGTTCCAGCGAGGTTACCAGGTGGGGTTTTACCCCCATTTCCAGCAAAATTTTTAAGGAGGCATCCACGCTAATAATCAGGGCCTTTTCTTCCACTTCTTTTAAGAGGTGCTTGTTCTTATTTAAAGAAGGACCGGTGGACACAATTACGGCCGGCCGGTTAAAAAATTTATTCTTCAGTTCCTTTATCCCCTGGTTTTCCAAAATAACTTTTAAGTTGGCCAGCATGTTGACAATGCCGATCAAAGAATCTTCCGGGTCGTTGCCGTAATGGGTAAAGCAATCCACACTGGCTTCCCGGAAGGTACGCAAAATCTTCAGATAGTAATCCTTATTTAGCAAAAAGGCGCTGTTATGGGCCACTGCCTTTAAGGCTTTGGCGTAAATAAATTTGTATTCGGTTAAAAGATAAGTCCTTAAGGTTAAATAAATTTCCTCTTCGGGCAGATCAACTAGAAATTCAATCCACGGGTTGCTTAACACCCTGGTTAAATCTATATTTGTTAAAGCCAGACAAAAAATTTCCAGCTCCTTTTCCACTACCAGAATATACCGGGTGCCTAAGCTTGCCGCCAGTTGCCCGGCATAAATAAGCAGTTCATAACCCAGTCCTAAACCCAGGAAGACAACCATTTTAGGGTTTTTTAAATTTGTCCCCAAAAGGGTATTTTCTGCATCCTGGTCTATTTTGCCGGATAAGTAATATTCCTGTTTGTATTTATGGAGGTAAATATTTGGCCCTACAGATAAAGAAAATTTTCCGGAAAAGGGGCATTTTTCCACTCTTTTTGCCAGCAAAGGGTAACGTTGGCGCAAGACTTGCATGTTTTTATGATCAATAGCTTTATAAAACTTATCGGGTTCTATTTTATCTATCTTATCTGTATCTTTGACCTTATGAAAGGTTCCAACATTGGCTTGCTTTTGAGGAGTAGCTTTGCCATCTTTAACCAAAGGCCA
>JJNX02000041.1 GCA_000681355.2 Peptococcaceae bacterium SCADC1_2_3 | reverse complement strand
GGTTATTGCACCCATTTGCTAGAAAAAGCTAGAAATACAAAGGATAATAATCATAATCCAGGTAAAAACCGCAATGGAAGCCAAAATAACGGTCAGTTAAATGGATGATAATCCCAGTCAATTTTCTTAAGGGGAAAATGCAAGAAAAAAAACACCCCTTTTTGCAGTGGGGTCATAGTCATATATTCTTGATTATGAGAATAACCAAAACCCTTATCAAGAAAGAAAGGTACGAATAAAGAAATGGAAGAAATATGCCGTGGAGGATATAGAAGAGAATTCCAAAGTAATTGAAACTGCAAAGCAACTGAATGAAAAAGGATTTCACAAGATTGACTCATTACATATCGCTTGTGCTATCATTGCAAAGTGCGAATATTTTCTGACTACCGATGATCAGATTCTGAAACGAGCAAGATTATTAAATGATATTAAAATCAATGATCCGATCGGTTTTATAAAGGAGATTTTGTCATGATTACCGATACAGAAATTAAATTAAAAGGGGTCCAAATCCTTGCAGAATATCTTGGTGATGTTGAAGCAGAGCGGTTTATTGCTCTAATTCAAAGAGAGCCTTTTGATTATACAAAGTGGCGACAAGGTTTGGATGAAGATTTAACTATAGAAGGTATTAGTCAAAGAGCAATGGAATTAAGAAAGAAAAGTGCCGAACAAGGCGCTTAACTTGACCGCCAACAGCACAGCGGTTTTCCCAAAGCTGTGCTGCGCATAAAGTCGGGCGTTATTCGAACTTGGTTATTCCGCTGTGTTGGCGGCAAGTTAGCTTTAACGTTAGGCGCACAAATTACTTATGGTCTAATTACACGAGTCATCTGAAATGTGTCCAAATAACTTGCTCTTAACAAGAGAGATTGTTGAGTGAGTCAGTATGAATGAGAAAGAAACAGTATTAATTGCTCCATGTGGTATATTCTGTGGTATTTGTGCAAGTTATCTTGCCTACTCAAAGAATATTCCTAAAAAGAAAAATAGAATATCTCACTGCACAGGTTGTCGACCTAGAAACAAGCAATGCGCATACTTGAAAAAGAATTGCCCAGGTTTGTTGGAAAACAAAATTCTGTTCTGCTATGAATGTGAACAATATCCTTGTGAAAGACTGCTACACTTAGATCAGCGATATAGGTTGAATTATAAGCATAGTCCGATTGACAATCTTGAAGAAATAAAATCAGAAGGTATCTCCGTTTTTTTAGCGAACATTAAGAAACAATACAGATGTGCTCAGTGTGGAGGCACAATCTGTATGCATAATCAAATCTGCTACGACTGCGAACAATCTGAATTACGGAAAGGTGCGAACAATAGCAATTGGTCAGAATGATCGCAGATCAGATAACTCGTGCTCCTTTTCCGTACATTTGCGATGGCGTCTTGCTCAGTCAGCGAGTCTTGCGTTCCGTGAGTGCGCCTAACACGGCGTGCACTGACCTGTGGGATTCTGGTCGGTTTATGAAGTTGGTTCTGGCTCTGGGTAAGTTCTGATCTATGAGCGTTTTCCAGTCCCGCCTACAGGCAGGTAACGCAAGCCGTTGGGCTTCAATATGGGAAGAGAATATGGCGACCAGAGCAAATGTTGAGATAATTCATGAAGCGCGGTTTGGCGATCCCGGGGAGTGGAACCTGTGCTTTCAGTGGGTGCGCTACCACTATACAGACGGTTCTGATTCAGATTAGCCACTGACGCAGGATGGTTCATCGCAGCAGAGAAAAACAGGGACAATGAGCAGGCGTGTGCTCAAGTTGAGATAGCGGAAGGCAACGGCGAAACGCCCTGATTTACTTATAATTGGGAACAGCAGCTAATGCCGGTACTTGGTCATCAAAAAAGAGGCGGTCGAACTCGACTACCGGGCATTTGAAGAAGACGCCAAATACGACGGCAAGTAAGTTTTGAGGACCAACTCCGGTCTGGATACCGCCGAGGTGGCCCTGAGGCTAATCGGGGCAGTACTTGTGGAGATTGATGAGGCTTGGTCTTGTCAGCTAAGTTGATGTATAATGTTAATAGTCATACTCGTGCTGAGCAGGAAGTTGCTGAATTCGAGGCTGTTAATGATTCTAAAGAAGAGGTGGAACCTAATGAGTGGTAAAGAGATCCTTGAACAAGCATTGAAGCTCAGGTCAGAAGAGAGATTTTTCCTTATCGAAGGCTTGCTGAGAAGCCTTGACAAGCCAGATAGAGAAATTGACGAGATTTGGGCAAAAGAAGCTGAAAGAAGACTAAAGGCGTATAGGGAAGGAAGGCTTGAAGGAATCCCGCTGGAGGAAGTATTCAAAGATTGATGAAAGTTATTTTTTCAAAATACGCAAAGCAAGAATTAGAGGATGCTGCTTCATTTTACGAGTTGGAATATCCCGGTCTGGGGGAAAAGTTTAAAGAAGAAGTAAGAAGGGCTATTCTTCGGATAGTTGATTATCCAGAGGCGTGGTCAATTGAGAGTGGCGAAGTCAGGAAATACCTTTTGCACAAGTTCCCGTATAAGATACTTTATTCAATAGAACAAGATTATATTTTTATTATCACTATAGCTCATGGACACCGGAAGCCGGATTACTGGATTGAAAGAAATGAAACATAACAATGCGTTTTTAGCGGCCTTTTCATCAGCACGTTTCAAAACGCAATTTTTGTTTTATTCAATCGAAATAAACCGCCCCTTTTTACGGACGGATTCGGTGAGAATTCTCTTTTGCTGCTGTTCGTAACGGGTGATATAATGCTGTTGAAGGAATTGGGGAGAGCCTTGACTTACCCGCCGGGTTATTTCCGGTGGTGTTTTTTCTTTAACCAATGGGTATGCTTTAGATAAAATGAAGTCTTAATGCGTTGGCTAAACTGATCTGCAGACGGCATAATTTGTGGCCGGCAGCACTTTAATACCGGCTACGGAATGAGCGGGGCGTTATTAAGCCGGAGATAATTTTTTATAGCTTAATTCAAAATACAAAGGGGAGGAATGATGATGATATTTAGTGATTTTGGCCTGACCGAACCTGTAATTCAGGCTATTAATATTATGGGTTTTGAAGAAGCGACACCCATACAGGAGCAGGCTGTTCCTGCAGGTTTAAAAGGGAGGGACCTTATCGGGCAGGCTCACACCGGGACAGGTAAAACGGTAGCCTTTGGCATACCTTTGGTTGAGTTATTGAAGGTTGAGCGGGAACACATACAAGGGCTTGTCTTAACACCCACCCGTGAACTGGCCGTTCAGGTGGCCGAGGAATTAAACAAGATCGGGCAGTTTAAGGGTATCCGTACACTACCGATTTACGGTGGACAGGATATTAACCGTCAGATCGCAGCACTCAAAAAAAGACCTCACGTTATCGTTGGGACGCCGGGCCGTCTCATGGACCACATGAGGAGAAGGACAATCCGCCTGAGCCAGGTAGGGATGGTGGTTTTGGATGAGGCGGACGAGATGCTGAATATGGGCTTTATCGAAGATATAGAGACTATCCTTAAGGATATTCCTGAGGAGCGCCAGACCCTGCTTTTTTCCGCAACTATGCCCGCTCCGATCCAGACCCTGGCCGGGAAGTTCATGAGGAGCCCGGAGGTTATCAGGAGTGAAAGCAGGCAAGTTACTGTACCAAACATCAAGCAAAGTTACATTGTAGTTGAAGAGAAACAAAAATTTGATGTGCTCTGCCGTTTGCTGGATACCCAGTTACCGGACCGTACCATTGTCTTTGGCCGGACCAAACGCCGGGTGGACGAAGTTTTTGAGGCTTTGAGTAAGCGCGGCTATTCAGCCGATGGGCTCCACGGGGATATGTCCCAGTCCAGACGGGACCTTGTGATGCGACAGTTTAAGGAAGGCACCGTTGAAGTGCTTGTGGCCACTGATGTTGCCGCCAGGGGCTTGGATATCACAGGGGTGACTCATATATACAACTTCGATATTCCCCAGGACCCGGAAGGTTATGTTCACCGTATCGGCCGTACCGGCCGTGCCGGCAAAACAGGTGTGGCCATTACTTTTGTTACGCCAAGAGAGATTCATCACTTGAAAATTATTGAAAACATGACCGGGGGAAGGATAGCGCGGAAGCCGGTACCATCGATTACAGAGGCTTTTGAAGAGCAACAACGCCTGGCAGTGGATAAACTTCTACTTGCCGTAGAAAAAGAGGATTTAGAGAAATACAAGGGGTTGGCTGAGGGTTTACTGGAGGAAACTGACGCGGTTACCCTTCTTTCAGCAGCGTTAAAAGTACTCACCAAAGAGCCGGACCGGACCTCTATTACGCTGACCGGGGAGAGGACGCCCGGGACAAAAAAGAAAAAAAGTGATAGCGCCGGGCAAAGAGGATACAACAGAATCGGAAGTAGCAAAAAATAGAAGGAGTTACCGCTATAAAATATTTGCAACCTTAGATAAGTTTGATTCGGACTGTGGCTGGCCAAGATTGAGTATATCCATAACAATCCAGTAAAAGCGGGAATGGACTTATATCAATATTTTACCAGGCAAGTCAAGAACCGTCCCATTGACATAATTTATGATGACGTACCGGGAGGAGAAAAAATGTTGTATAATATTGACGCATAGCGATAATAAATCACCGGAGGGTCCCGGATGTCCTGCAATCTTCAGGAAGCAATGCACCGGTATTTTAACTTTACTGCTTTTCGGCCGGGGCAAAAGGAAGTAATTGAACAGGTAATGGCCGGAAAAGACGTTTTGGCTATTATGCCTACCGGTCAGGGCAAGTCGCTTTGTTACCAGTTGCCGGCAATGATTTTACCCGGTCTGTCTTTAGTCATATCCCCCCTGGTAGCCTTAATGAAAGACCAGGTGGATAACCTGCTGGATAAAAACCTGGCGCAGGTGACCCTGATCAATAATCAACTTTCCCCGTGGGAACAGCGTAAGCGGATCGAAGGCCTCCGGCAGGGTAAATTTAAGCTTCTCTACATTGCTCCGGAAAGGTTGCGCAACAGGCTCTTCACGACCGAGGTAAGCAAGCTGAAAGTGGATTTGCTGGTCGTCGATGAAGCTCACTGTATTTCCCAGTGGGGCCACGATTTTCGCCCGGATTACCTTCATATCCGGGAATTTTATCAGGGGCTTGCCGTTCGCCCGCGGATTCTGGCGTTAACGGCCACGGCCACGCCCGCGGTTCAGCAGGATATTTTACGCCAATTAGGGATTAACGGCGACAAAAAGATCGCCGTCAACAGCGACCGGCCGAATTTATTTATTTCCGTGCGGCACACGACCGGCGAAAACGAAAAGTTTGCGTTACTAGGCAGGCTCCTCCCCCAGATTAACGGCAGCATCATTATTTACACGGCGACCAGAAAAGGAAGTGAGTTGGTCGCCGGATGGGCCAGAGAAAATCTCGGCATTGCTGCAGAATGCTATCATGCCGGGCTGAAACCGGCGGAGCGCACTCGGATTCAGGAAGCGTTTACGACGGACCAAATCCGGCTGGTGGCCGCCACCAATGCTTTTGGCATGGGAATCGACAAACCTGACATCCGGCTGGTGGCCCATTTTCATCTGCCGGGTTCCTTAGAAGCTTATTACCAGGAAATCGGCCGGGCCGGGAGAGACGGCCAGCCGGCGCTTGGCCTTCTTTTGTTTAGCCCGGAGGATAAAAAACTGCAGGAATGGATGATTGAAAAAGACACCGTAACCATGGAGGAACTGGCCGCTTTTTGGCGGACCTGCGCAAAGTTTGCGGACGGAGGGCAGGCTGTCGTTCCTATTGGCGTATTGGCGCAACAGGGTTTAGGAGAAATCAAACAGCGGGTGATTGTCAGCATGCTGGAACAGATCCGGGCTTTGCGCCTGGTGGAACGCGAGCCGGAGCGGCTCGTATTCAAGCCGGGTCCTATCCGCCCGCGGCCCGAGGCTATCCGGGAAATCCTTCAGGAGGCGGAGAGACAATTAATTTACCGGAAAAAGAAACTTGCTGCCTTGGTTAACTGGGCATACGCGACCCGTTGCCGCCGGGCCGTCCTGCTGGAATACTTCGGGGAAAAACCGGTGGGCGGAGCCGGTGATTGCTGTGACAATTGTTTAAAAAAGGCCGGCGGGAGCGTTTCCTGCTCTCCGGAACCGCTAACGGTTTTACGCTGCGTGGCCGAATTACCCCGGAAGGTAGGTCAAAAAAAGTTGGCCGATATCCTTACCGGCGCCCGCAACTACGAAATCACCGCCTACCGTTACAATAAAGTGCGTTCTTACGGAAAGCTAGCCGGAAAAAAGACAATGGTCCTGGAAATGATTAACCAACTGGTTGTTGACGGGTACCTGGAAATAACCGGGGCGGAGTTCCCGGTCCTTGCGTTGACCCCCGCTGGCAGGAAAGCACTTAAAAACGGTAAACCGCTACCGGTGGGCGTCTTGGGGCAAAAGCTGATTTTGCCCGCCTGGCTGTCCGCCGCTCCGGCGAAAGCAAGAAACCAGGCGGGAGGAGAATATGTGTTTTAAGCCATATCCAAAAAGGTGGTCTATTCAAAAAAATCATACAAAAAGTTGACACTATCTCACCGGCAAGATTCCTTGACAAACGGGCATTTCCCTGGTAACATGCACCCACAGGAGATTTTTTCCGGAGTTATAAAAAACTTTTTTAAAGCAAATGATGGTAAGGAATTTAATGTTAACGTGGAACTGCCTGACCTAAACAAATTAGACATAAAGCTTTTAAACTTAATTCAGGAAAATTTTCCGTTAGTACCGGAACCATTTGCAGAATTGGCCAGACAGTTAAACATTACCGAAGAAGAAGTTATCCGTCGCCTTAATAGTTTGAAGGAGCAAGGGACAATCAAACACTTAGGGGCGGTATTTGATTCCGGTAAGTTGGGATATTACGGAACATTATGTACGGTTAAAGTTCCGCCCAATATGCTTGACCAAGCTACGGCCGTCATAAATAGCTACCCGGAAGTAACCCATAATTACCTGCGTAATCACCCTTATAATGTATGGTTTACCTTGCAGGCGAAGACCCCTGAAAAATTAAATGCTTTATTGGAAGAAATAAAGCAAAAAACAAGACTTAAGGAAATCATTTCTTTGCCTGCCACCCACACTTTTAAAATTAAAGTAAATTTTAACTTGGCTGAAGAGGAAAAATAAAGAGAGCACTCAATAATCTTAAGAGAAAGAAACTACCATCAACGGAGGTTGAGTGCTCCCCGTAACGAGGATAAATGTTAACCGCCATAGAAAAACAACTGGTTCGGGAATTGCAAACGGAAATACCTTTGGTAAGCCGTCCTTTTCTTGCGCTGGCCCAAAAATTAAACTTAAGCGAGGAAGAGGTACTGGCTAAAATAAAAGACCTGGCCATCCGGGGCGTTATTCGCCGCTTTGGGGCTACGGTAAATCACCAGCAGGTTGGTTATGTGGTTAACGCCATGGTTGTTTGGCAGGTACCGGAGGAGCAAATAAAAGAGGCGGGAAAAATACTGGCTTCCTTTCCGGAAGTGACCCACTGTTACGCCCGCCCGCCCCAACCTAAGTGGCCTTACAATTTATATACGATGATTCATGAAAAAACACACCAGGAGTGTCAGGAAATAATTAACCGTTTAATAAGGGCTTCGAAAATAAAAAATTATTGCGCCCTTTTTACTCTGGTTGAGTTCAAAAAAAGTAAAATGAAATATTTATATTTATAAAGAAGTAATACGGTTAATAACCCTATAGCTTAATAAAATTACCGGCCAGGAAACCAATTCCTAAAGAAACAACCACACTGGCAACAACCCATAGCATTTCTTTTTTAACCCTTTGCACTACCTGTTCAGTATTTTCACCCGTGAAGGTTTCTGAAATACTTTTTTGACCCACTTTTTGATTCATTTGAACTATTCTTTGCCCGGCGGTCTTTTGAGGACTAACTTCAAGGGGGGTAATTTTACTGACGGGTTGACTAATGTCTGCCTTCATTTGTTTTTTGCCCTCTACTGCTTGTCTTCTTAACGCAGGGCTAGACCCTTTTTTGGTACTTTTCTTTTTCTTGGCCATGAACTAATCTCCTTAAAATTTTATTGCCTATTACTTAGACCAGCGAATGGGTATGACTATTTTATCCTGCTCACTACCATCTTTCGGGCTTTCCCAAAATACTTCCACCCTACCATTTCCAGATAAAGATGGTTCAAGGCTTAAACGAAGTTCAAAATCACCGCGCCCGGGTGCACCACAGGTGGCCGTTGTAAATTCCTTTACCAACACCTTCCCCTTTGCATCTAAAAGGCGGCAAATAACAGCTCCCTCAAACACCCTGGCGCTGCCCTTAACAAACAAAGGAACGCCTATTACCTGATTTTCCACCGGGTGGGTAACCCAGATAGCCGGCTCAAAAACCCAGGTTAAATCACGCTTAAAAGGCTGCTCATATAATCCCACGTGCCCCCACCAGTCGCGTGTGCGGTCATCCAGTTTTCCTTCCACCAAAAAAGATACTCTTTGTATTTCCGAAAATTCAGTAAGGGTGTTAACGATACTTTGAATGCCTAATGCTTCACCTTTTGAACCCACGTTGGCCGTAAGTACCTGGCGGGAAAAATTCACGGTAGCCAGACCATCCTCAACTGTTATCCCCAATATTTTTGTTTGAGGAGAAAGTACTTTATAAGCCCCTGGGGTTAATGGCTTGCCCAAAATAAGTTCTTGCAAGGCCGCTTCCAGCACATTTTTAGTATCCGGTAGCTTGTGAACCTCGCGCACCAGATATTCGTCTTGATCGGAAATTTTAAGGTAAAAAACTGCTATTAAAAGAGGCTGCTTCTTCGCATTTTGCCCAATAGGAAACGGTGTATTTTCGTTTAAATTTGTTTTTTCATTTACTTCCCTTTTGTCTTTTAAAATACAACCACTTAAATTTGTTAGCATAAAAATAAAAACTACCAGGAAAAATATTATCCTTGTCCTTGAAGCCACTTTTATTTTTGGTAAGCGCCTAAGCATAATTTCATACCCTCTTGTTAAAAAAAAATTTAAATACCGCCGTTTTTTTAAACCTTTTTATAAATTAATTATGTATTTCTTGCTTAATAATTTACTTAATAATATTTAATAATATAATAATATATATTTGCTAAAGAGTGCTTATTTTCCTGCTTTTTAAATAATAAATATTCCGACATGATTTAACCATTTTAAACTATTTTAGTGATATTTTTGGTTAAATTGCTCCTTATTTACTAAAATGGTCCGTGGTTTATTTCCTTCATAGGTACTTACAATACCTTTATCTTCCATAAGATCGATCAGCCGGGCCGCCCGCGAATAACCTATCCGTAAACGCCGCTGCAGCAGGGAGACGGAAGCATTACCATTTTCCAGAAGGACATTTACCGCTTGAGGAAAAAGTTCGTCATCTTGCTTTTCGTTATTGTTCTTAAGCTCTGGCTGCACTAGGGTCACCTCTTCATTAAAAACAGGGGACATTTGTTCTTTAATAAAGTTAGTTAAAGTGGTTATATCTTTATCCGTTAAAAAGGCTCCCTGTAAACGTACTGGTTTTGATGCGCCTATCGGTAGAAATAACATGTCTCCTTTTCCCACCAGTTTTTCGGCCCCGCCCATATCCAAAATGGTCCGGGAATCCATTTGGGAAGTAACCGCAAAAGAAATCCGGGAAGGAATGTTAGCTTTAATTAAACCAGTAATAACATCAACCGAAGGACGCTGGGTGGCCAGAACCAGGTGAATACCGGCCGCCCGGGCCATTTGAGCCAGGCGGCAGATAGCATCTTCCACTTCATTAGGAGCAATCATCATTAAATCAGCCAACTCATCAATAATAACCACAATAAAAGGCAAGCATTGATTCTCAGGAGGAAGCTTACACATTATTTCGTTATACCTCGTAATGTCTTTTGCCCCGCAGGCCGCAAAAAGCTCGTAACGGTGTTCCATTTCTTTTACCGCCCAGTGAAGGGCTCCGGCTGTCTTTTTCACGTTTGTTACCACAGGGGAAATCAGGTGAGGAATATCACTATATATAGTTAATTCTACCATTTTAGGGTCTATAAGTAAAAACTTAACTTCGTCGGGGGTGGCTTTAAATAAAATGCTGGAAATTAAGGTATTAATACAAACACTTTTTCCGGCCCCGGTAGCACCGGCAATCAACAAATGAGGCATTTTACTTAAATCAGTTATAATCGGGGTGCCAGCAATATCCCGGCCCAATACTACGGTTAACCTGGAAGAGGAACTAGCAAATTCTTTAGTTTCTATAAGTTCGCGCAAATAAACCGACGATATTTCGCGGTTTGGTATTTCAATGCCAACGGCGGCTTTACCCGGAATAGGAGCCTCAATGCGAACGCGGGAAGCAGCCATAGCCAGGGTAATATCGTCGGCCAGGCCCACTATCCGGCTTACTTTTACCCCCGGGGGAGGTTGAAACTCGTAACGGGTAACTGTTGGTCCTACGTTAACCCGGTTAACCTTAATAGTAATGCCAAAATTATTTAAGGTATCTTCCAGCACCCGGGTTTTTTCGCTAATTTCTTTATCCAGCGCCGCATTACTTTTTGGCTGAACAATGCTGGCCAAAATTTCTGGCGCGGGAAGGCGGTATGGTTGCCCGTTGGCTAAAGCACAGGCTGTCTTTACCCCTTTGGCGCCGGGATTTTGGCTTAGATTTGGCGGCAAATACTGCTTTTCTCTGGAGGCGCTTTTTGGTTCACGGTCACCGGCAGGCGCATTCTTTGAAAAAACGGACCGGGCACCAAGAGCAGTTAGAGGACTGTTTTTATTTTCTGATCCTTTCTCTTTTGTTTCTTCCCCGACAACTTCTTCAAATAAAAAGTTACTTAAAAAATGTCCTCCCCGGTGCCAAATACTAACCAAACGGTTAAGAATATCCTGCCCTAACTGGCCGGTTGGCATACCGGCAATAAGCAAAAGGGAAATAAAGCCCAGGGCCCCTAAAATAATCCGGCTGCCCGCCAACCCAAATCCTTTTTGCAAAACATAAAATCCAGCCGCACCAAGCAGACCTCCTCCCTTTCCTTCCTGGCCAAACAGGAAGGCTTTGTCTGAGGGATAAGGAAGATGAAGAAAGATTAAAATAGTTAAAAAAAGCAAACTAAAACCAAAAAAACGCGAATTGAGACATGCCTGGCTTTTCTCCCGCATAATCTTTAGACCCAATAAAAATATTAAAACAGGAACAAAATATCCCCCTTTGCCGGCAATCAGGACCAGCCCTTGCTTTAGGGCTTGACCAAGTGTCCCGGTAAGAGGAGAAATCAAACTGGCTAGCGCTAAAATAGCCAGAGTGATAACGGCAAGACCATAAATTTCAAATTTTAAGTCTTCGCCTAATGGTTTAATTAACACTTTTTCCTCCTTAAAAACTGTCTGCTTAACAAATAATACCTTTTCTCAACCTTTTTTGAGTTTACCATAAGGTAAAAAATAAGACAAGTTTTCAAACCTAACTTTACAAAGAAAGGATGTGGTTTGGCCAAAATCGTGGCTGCCTTTATGGAACGGCAATCAAGGAGTTACTTTACGGCCCGGTAAAAGATAGCTTGTCCCTCCCAGGTGCTGAAAAGGTAAGTTTTTTTCCTCCGCCGTTATTTTCCACATCCCATCAAAGAATTCTTCTTCAGCCGCGGCGTCTTCTACCTGCCCGACAAAGATATAATGGTCACCCGCAAGGATTTGATTAACTACCCTACATTCTACCTGAGCCAAACATTGGGAAATTACCGGTGCCTTTACTTTGTTTCCGGCCTGGTAAGCTAACTTCGCGCCGGCAAATTTATCTTCTTGACGGCTCGATACAGTTCCACAGTACTGAGTTTGAGACAGCAAACCATAGCCAGGGATATTAAGAGCAAACTCGCCGCTTTTTTGGATTAGTTCAGCGGTAAAACGGGCCAAGCCCACCGCAATAGCCACTAAAGGCGGTTTAATGCTCACGGGCATATGCCAGGCCAGAGCCATTACGCTTTGCTGCGATTCGTGAGCGGCCGTAAGCAAAGCTACACAACCAATATTGAGCAAACGATAAGCCTGGTTAACAGGTACTTTAACTTTTGACATTAGATTCCCTCCTATATTTTCAGTTATTTTAAGGTTAATTATATTAAAAATACGCCTTTTTTGTCTAATATCCTTCTTTTTTCTACCTAATTAATTTTGAATAAAAAAAACTCCCTTAACAGGAGTTTAAAGGCCTTTTCGTTGTCACACCATCAGTTACAGACCGGCGCTTATTTATTGCCCGGTAGAGAAATTACAACAGAATATGCCTGCCCGCTATTTATTCCCTGGTATTCCTGGTGTGCCTGGAGGGACTCGAACCCCCAACCTTCTGATCCGTAGTCAGACGCTCTGTCCAATTGAGCCACAGGCACATGATACTTGGCGGAGAGAGCGGGATTCGAACCCGCGACACAGGTATTCGCCCATGTAATCGCTTAGCAGGCGACCGCCTTCAACCGACTCGGCCATCTCTCCATAACTTTAAGGTTTACTTCTTTATAATCTTTTTTTGGCGGAGGGAGTGGGATTTGAACCCACGGGACCCGTAATTGAGCCCAGCGGTTTTCAAGACCGCCTCCTTAAGCCACTCGGACACCCCTCCAGGGCATTCAAGCATAGTCTAATATCTTCTCTTACTTTTTAATTTAGCATACCTTTCATTTATTGTCAACGGTTATATGAGGCGAAATTAATTTTTCTTACCCCGTTCAAATAAGGAACCAGAACTTCAGGAAGACAGACGCTGCCATCACTTTCCTGGTAATTTTCTAAAATGGCCGCTACGGTACGCCCTATTGCCAGGCCAGAACCATTTAAAGTATGAATAAACTGCGGCTTCCTCTTGTCTGACCGGAAACGGATGTTGGCCCGGCGGGCCTGAAAATCGGTAAAATTACTACAAGAAGATATTTCTTTATATTCATTGTAGCTGGGCAACCATACTTCTAAATCATAGGTTTTTGCCGCACTAAAGCCTAAATCACCCGTACAAAGGCTGACTATACGGTAAGGCAACGCTAAAAGCTGCAGGATTTTTTCCGCATCCCGGGTAAGCTTTTCCAATTCTATATTTGATTCTTCAGGACGGCAAAACTTTACTAACTCTACCTTATTGAACTGGTGCTGCCGGATAAGGCCTCTTGTATCGCGGCCTGCTGCCCCTGCTTCCGCCCTAAAACAAGCACTATAAGCAGCATAACAAATAGGCAAATTTTCTCCGTTCAAAATTTCGTCGCGGTAAATATTGGTAACGGGTACTTCTGCGGTAGGAATT
Source organism: Peptococcaceae bacterium SCADC1_2_3 (assembly GCA_000681355.2). GTDB lineage: Bacteria > Bacillota > Desulfotomaculia > Desulfotomaculales > Nap2-2B > SCADC1-2-3. The sequence goes on along the minus strand of JJNX02000041.1, from coordinate 4,500 downwards.
AAATAGTAATTAGTATTTTCTATTTTAAACGCTTCCTGCGCAAATTTAGGTAATTGTCCGGTCCCCAGCATACTTTCGTTATTGACAATAAAAGGCGGAAATATTTCAACGTAACCATGTTCTTTAACGTGTAAATTCAGCATAAAGTTAATCAGGGCCCGCTCCAACTGAGCCCCTATCCCTTTATAAAAAACAAAGCGCGCCCCAGCAACTTTGCTTCCCCGCTCAAAATCAAGAATGTCTAAAGCTTCTCCCAAATCCCAGTGGCTCTTTGGGTTAAAATCAAAATTCCTTGGTTTACCCCAATACCGTAAAACTACGTTATCTTCAGCACTTTCCCCTATAGGGACAGTTTCATGCGGCATATTTGGAATAACCAATAAAATAGCCTGGATTTTTTCTTCCAGTTGACGAATTTCTTCTTCCAATTCTTTGATTTGACCGGCTATCATACGCATTTCCAGAATTATTTCCTTTGTTTCCGGACTGTCTTTCTTTTGCCGGCTAATTTTTTCTGAAACTATATTCCGGGTGCTTCTTAGTTGTTCAACCTCCGCCAATTTTTCGCGCCATTGTTTATCAAAACGCAAAAATTCATCAAGGTCTATCTCTACTCCCCTTGCTGCTAATGTATTTTTAACCGCTTCAGGATTATTCCGGATAAACTTTATGTCCAACATTATTTTTTCCCCCAGTAAAATGTGCCGAAAGTTATTATTTTATATAAATAGAGGGTCTTTTTTCAGAAACATTATATCACTTCAAGAAAAAAAGACCAAGATTTTTAAGGACGTTTGAGGAGCAAGGACTTTGTCCTGTTTATATTTTCCCGGTACCGCAGCATAGATTTTTATTAAAAGTATATTTTTCTATTTAAAACTGCCGATAATTTGGCATAACTTCTCAAAATCTGTTATGGGTGACCGGCAGGCATAATTTTCACAGATATATACCGTGGTTTTGCCGTTGACGACGCTGTAGTTCTTTAAAAAAGGAGCAATCATAAGGAGTTCTTCGTCTGCTTCGTCATCCGGATAGAAAATTAAAACTGCTTCGGGTAAAAACTTTTTTTGCAGGGTTCGCAAGATTAATGCCGTATCTTCGTTTTCTCTTTTGCCCACGACAATAATCTCTTTAGGAGGCCAAAAGGCTAACTGCCAGGCCGTCAGGAAAAAGGTATAGCCCTGCGGAAAATGATTAACTTGGCCGGTAAAATACCGCATCTGCCGCCAGGCCAGTTCACTAAATTGCTGGTTTCCCGTAAAGCGCGCCAGACGTAGCAAATTAAAAGCAGCGACAGAATTTCCAGAAGGCAACGCACCATCGTATAATTCTTTAGAGCGGGTAAGCAATTGTTCAGCGTCATTTCCGGAAAAGAAAAAACCGCCGTTTTCATCATCCCAAAATAAGCTGGTCATTTGTTCGGCCAGCACCAGTGCCTTTTTTAAATACGCTGAGTCAAAAGTTGCCTCATACAACTCAATTAAGCCCCAGATAAAAAAAGCGTAATCATCCAGGCAGGCCTTAAGGGCTGCTTCTCCATCCCGGTAGCGTGCCAGCAAGCGCTTGCCGTTAGAATACATATTATTCCAGATAAAAGTAACGGCCCGGGCAGCGGCTTGTATAAATTCCGGGGCCTGGAGTACACGCGCCCCTTTAGCCAAAGCGGCAATCGTTAAACCGTTCCAGGAAGTCAGGATTTTATCGTCCTTGGCCGGGTGAACCCTATCTTTTCTGGCTAAAAAGAGTTTATACCGTACATTTTCGGTATCCTGTAAAGCTTCCAAGAGAAGAGAGTGCTCTTTTAAACCACTTTTAATCAAGTTGGGGATGTTTTTTCCTTCAAAGTTACCACTTTGGGTTATGTCATAGAGCTGGCAAAAAACGTACGCTTCCTTTTCACCTAATATCTCTTTTATTTCCAAAGGCGACCAAACGTAAAATTTTCCCTCCACCCCTTCGGAATCTGCGTCTTCGGCGCTATAAAACCCGCCTTGAGGGGAAGTTAGTTCCCTTAAAATATAAGTGAAAATCTCCTTGGCCACCCTGGCATAAAAAGGATTTTTCGTTACCTGGTAGGTTTCCAGGTAAGCATAAGCCAGCAGCGCGTTGTCATAAAGCATTTTTTCAAAATGAGGAATAAGCCATTGCTTATCCGTAGAATAACGGGAAAATCCATAACCAAGATGGTCGTAAATTCCCCCTTTGTACATGCTGGTAAGTGTTTTTTCCACCATCTGAAGAGCTTGTCTTTCCAGGCTTTGTTTATAGTAGCGTAAGAGAAACATCAGTTGATGCGGGGCAGGAAATTTAGGTGCTTCACCAAAGCCGCCGAAGAGCGGGTCAAAATGGTCGCGTAACTGTTCAAATCCCTTTTCTAAAATATCCTTAGTTGGCTCCCCGACAAGCTCAACAGGACGGTTTTGGATAGCCCGTGTTACCTGTTCTCCCACCTCCAGCAACCTTACCGGGTTCAATGTCCAGGCATTCTTTACCTGTTCTAAAACGGTAAGCAAGCCTGGTCTTCCCCACCTGTCTTCCTTGGGAAAATAAGTACCGGCAAAGAAAGGCTTTTTATCCGGTGTCATGATGATGGTTAACGGCCACCCTCCCTGTCCGGTCATGGCCTGGCAAACAATCATATAAATATGGTCAATATCCGGACGCTCCTCCCGGTCAACCTTAATGGCCACGTAATGATCATTTAAGACCCGGGCCGCTTCCTCGTCTTCAAAGGATTCTTTTTCCATCACATGGCACCAGTGACAGGTAGAGTAACCTATCGAAAGAAAAACAGGTTTTTCTTCTGATTTTGCCTTGGCAAAAGCTTCCTCGCCCCAGGGAAACCAGTCCACCGGATTGTTTTTGTGCTGCAACAGGTAAGGGCTTTTTTCTAAGGCCAGCCGGTTTTGGGGTTCCTTTTTCATCTGTTTCTTCTCTCCTTCCCCTTTTATACTCCGTTTTTATGCTCCATGGCAAACCATTTTTTTGCTATATTTCCCCCGATTTGTTTAATTTATTTTAAATTTAAGTGGTGCAAGTTATTTGTCCAATTTAAATTAAATAAAAAATTATAAAATATTTTGAAAAAGGGAGACAATGTTTCTTAATAAATGCTAAAATTGTTACAAGTTACCCTAACACATACCATAAAATGGGGGCAAGCGGGTAATATCGTTTCTTACTATTAAATTAGAAAGGAGGAGGCGTAAAGCTACCCACAGAACCTTAAGCTTAATAAAAAGAAAATCTATAAAGGAGGAGGAAATAGTGAGGAAATAGTAATGAAGAAGAGGTTTAAAATTACTACCTTAATGCTTTTAGTTTTACTTTGCCTGTTTTGTTTTGTAAGCGCCTGCATGGCCCAAGAAAAACATGAAGGAATTATTGTTATAAAGGTTAAACAGCAGGAAATGGCCTTGACTGCAAAAGTAGGTAAGACTAACACTATTTTAAACGGGGAGATTGTTTATAAGATTTCCGAAACAAAAAAGGGAATAGTCTATGAGTTAAATTCTCTTAATATGACCGGTACAAGTATAAACGTTAAAGATGGTGCAAGCGGGCCCATATCAATAATTCTTAAACCTAAAACCGCCCGCAGTACGTATGACCAAAGGAAAAGAATAATTCAAAGCGAATTTCTTGCTACTGTTCATTATCCGCTTATTGACCGTTTTAAAGGCTACATAAATCCTAAGGAAGGCGAACGGGAGTTAGACGAATTCCGTTCTTATACCGAAACCTTTTCTGGCAGCTTGATTTGCGCTTTAGATGAAAGCCCCCTCATGGGTAAAACAGGAAAAATAAAGGCAGCGACTGTTACTATTAAAATGGAAGTAAAAGAAGCGGTGCTGGACGAGATATTAAGCGTTAGCGGAAAAATAACTGTCCCTGATATCCAGGTTGTCTTCCCGCCTTTTTATTTTAAAAAGGTAATTAACATTCAACCGGTATTTGTCCGCTACACGCCAGATACCGGCTGTTTTGGGGGAACAACTACAGCCACTACAGGCGGAAGTTATAATACCCTTAAAGACAAAGCCATAGAAATGTGGAATAGATGTTGTCTTGGCCTAAACTTTTTGCCTCCGACCTACTATAATGGCCAAAGAAATTCAGACAAAAAATAAGCCTTATTTAAAGTTTTCAGGTGGATAGCCTGTAGGCAGTTAGGCTGTAGGAGGAAATTATGCGCGACTAACAGCCTACAGCCTATAGCCTAAACAACCTACATACAGGCCACATCAGGCCTTGAAAAATCTGACACGTAGCTTGAGGTTTATTATGGGAATTACACGCTTAATGATTTTAAGTAACCCTGCTTTCGTAATACTTATATTTCCCTATTCAACAGTTAAGGGCAAGGACTCCCCCCTCTGCAATTTCTCACTTGCAGACCCTTGACACTCCCTCCTGGGAGGTTAAAATAAACAAGCGGGATAAAGACAAAATCTAAAGCGATAATTTCCAGTTAATGTGTTCTATTAATAGGATATT
>JJNX02000040.1 GCA_000681355.2 Peptococcaceae bacterium SCADC1_2_3 | reverse complement strand
TGAAGAAACCAAATCGGAACTCGGGATGGATCATTACGAGGTAAGGAAGTACCCGAGCTGGAATCGTCACATCCTGATTTCCATGCTCAGTCATTTCTTTCTCTGGCATATCAAGATAAGGTTGGGGGAAAAAAGCACCCATTATTACTCTGTCGCAGCTTAGGATTTTACTTACGGCAGTATTACCCTTGAGGACATTCTCAACAGATGATTTGATCATGTTGGTCGGTTGGATACAAAGGAAAAATTACAAAGCCTATCTTTCCCACAAGAAAAGTAAATTGATTGGTAAGTGCTTAGTCTAAATATCGTTGTAGTGTTATAATGTTAGTGGGGTGGTGTTAATGCATAGAACACATACTATAATTATAATAATTCCTCCCGTTGCCGGTGTAAATACGGTAACCTGGGTGAAAGAGGGGATGATAGTGTGAATAAACGGATAGTCGCCGATCCGAACGTCTGTGGAGGCGAACCATGTATTAAAGAAACAAGGATTCCGGTGCATGTAATCTTAAGTCACCTGGCTGCCGGCGAAGACCAGGAAACAATCCTTAAAAATTTTCCAAGGCTTACCCGTCAGGACATTTTAGCCTGTCTTGAGTATGCGTCTTATCTAGCTACAGAAAAGGTAGCCACATTATGAAATTTGTGGTTGACGAGAGCGTTAGTTATGCGGTGGTAGAAAAGCTTCAGGAGTTTAAACACGAAGTAATCTCCATTGCTAAAGACTTTTCTTCGCTTAAGGATCAGGACGTATATAAATTGGCGGTTGCTGAAAAAGCTGTCCTAATCACGAGAGATCACCATTTTAACAATTCTATTCGTTTCCCCCCAGAAAAAACAAACGGGATTGTTTATATCAGGCACGGAAATTTAAAATCCGAAGAAGAGGTAAAGCTTGTTCTTGGATTTGTCCAAAAGTTCATCCCGGAAAGCATGGGGAGTTCGCTTATTATTCTTCAAAAGAGAGGAGCTAAGTTCAGGCCTGCAAGAAGCCCGCGCAAGTAGGGACGCGGGAACGGCTCTACTGTCTATTTATAATTTTATTGATCTTGTCCTTATTCATTTCAGTTAATGCTGCTATCTTCCTGATGGACAAATTGGTTTTTTCCCTGAACTCCCTTACAAGCCCGTCGGGAACTACTATCTTTTTTCATCGTGGTGAAGATAATCGGCAGGACCGTCTATTGCTTTTTGGGAAATTTCCAACCCTCCTTTGGATTGCGCCAGGGAAATTTCCCGTTGTTTTTCTTCAATCAAACGCCTGATTGCCTCGGATAAGCTAATACCTTTACTTCTGGCTTCTTCCAAAAGGAATTTATGCTGTTCTTCTTCTAGCATTATCTGGGTGAGAATCAATTAAAATCCCTCCCGGTTATAATATAATTACATTATGATGTAATATGGGCTTGTTGTCAAAACTTAGTTTTTTACCGGGTATATTCTTGAATTCTCGGGTTGGATATCTACATGCATTTTTAACTCTTTCCAAGAGCGGTCAGCAGTAAGCAATGGCATCTTTAATTGTTCTGCCAGCGCCAGGCAAGCTCGATCACCAAGTGAAAGTCCTGCTTTTTCATTGGGAACGCAGGGCAATATAAAGTGGTCAGAAGGAATTTACATGAACGATAAACCGTGACAGCAGTTTGTCGATATGAATATTTTATAAATATTTTAAAATGTTTCTTTACTATTGCTAAATCTTACGACCCATGATACCATAGTTATGGCATTACCTTATTGGTAAGGGAGTGTTTAAGCAGTGTCTATGAATAACAAAGAAGTTACCCGCCTTACGAAAAAGTTTCAGACTTCGATTCCTAAAAAAATACGTGAAAAGAAAGGACTTGAACCAGGCAACAAGATCGCTTGGATATTGAATGAGGATGATACAATAACGCTGCAAAAGGTTGTAGACGACAATGCTTTAGAAGAGTTCGTGGGCATAGTTAAAACTACAAAAACCACAGAGGAAATTATGGAAGAATTGCGGGGGCCGCGTCATGAAAGCGGCTGTTGACACCAACGTTTTACCCTCCAGCTCTAAAAAATCATGGTGAGGGGGAAAAATTTTAAAGCGAGGTGATTGGTAATGCCGGAGGCAGTTACTACTTTTGGGCTCCCTGCCGGGGGGTCCATAACGTATGCGGATTATTTAAAAATTGATGACGGGCAACGCTATGAAGTAATTGAGGGGGAGTTATTCTTGACGCCTTCACCAGGATTTTGGCACCAGTATATAGCGGCTAATATCGAAGCATTTTTGCGCAATTATGTGGAAAAGCAAAACTCGGGATTGGTTTTGGATGCGCCCTTTGATATGGTGCCTGCCGATGATGTAGTACTGCAGCCAGATGTGCTGTATCTTTCCCGGGAGCGGTTCAGTCTGCTTACGGAAAACTGCCTTAAAGGAATGCCTGACCTAGTGGTGGAAGTACTTTCCCCCTCCTCTAGCCGGCGTGACCGGCTGCAGAAAAGCAGGCTGTACTTTCGCCACGGGGTAAAAGAATACTGGGTGGTGGACCCGGCTGCCGAAACGGTGGAGGTATTCAGTAAAGGGGAAAAAAGCTGGCTTTTAGCGGGAGCCTATGGCCCGGAAGATTTGCTTATTTCACCCCTTCTTGAGGGTTTTACGGCCCCGGTTGCTGAAATCTTTTCCCGGCCGGAGGGGTTGGAATTAGGTAGCTAAAAGGTAAAAGAGTTAAAGCCATGGATAAAGATCAGTATATTTCTGAAATTCGGGCGGGCAGAAGGTGCGGACAAGGAATAAATACCCGATAAAATAATAATGAATTTCCGGCTTCCCTGGACTATGTAACGAAAATTTTCTTATATTTCAAGACCTGACCCCATGTGCATGCTGCTGATATGTACCATCTTTCCGATATCTATAATCGGCAGGCCTTCTGAATATCGCAATAAAATTTTGGCCCGCTGCACTTCCCGAAAGCGGTGCCTTTCGTGATTGGGCAATCTTCTGCAACTGTTCCCACTTCTCTTCACTTAAAATCAACTTTGCTTTCTGGCTTTTCCGTAGCATATTGATTCCCTCCAATCGTTTTGGAAACCAATATACCACAGACTATCCTATGTGTAAATATATTTCTGAAACGTTATACTAGTATACTTTTTATAAGGGCACTTACTTCAGGAGTCTGCATAAGTGGACTCTCTGCCAGGAAATCCTGAACTGGTAACAGTTTTGGGGCTGTGCTCATGTGATAAGAAACCTCCTTGTGAATTGGTTGTTTGCAATAGAGGTTTCTTTCACTTTTTAAGGTTTTAATTCCTGCTTTTTTATCCTGGAAGTTTATTGGTAAATACCCAAGAATATTTTATAGTAACTCAGAACTTTCGTCCGGGCTACTTCTCGAATTCTTTCTTACTTACACCAGCCCTGGGATTCCCTGACTCATCTGTTCACTATGGCTTGTGACAGATCATGCTTGCGGGCAACCAATGAACCATTCCCTACCTCAATGGCTTCTTTAATGATCTGCTGTTTAAGTTCTGGTGGATATTTTTGTCGCTGCATTTATTTTTGCCTCCCCTTCAAAGATAACAGATTAAGATTATCTGTCCAACCTTTTTTGGGGGCTAAATAGTTAACTTCTAAAATGAGACGTTGCGCGATTTCAATTCCCAGCAACATGGCGGAAGGTTATGGTCGAAACTCTGCTCAGGTAGGCACAGAGGTCCAAAGGGAAATAAAAACAGGTTGTTTAGGCTATAGGCTGTAGGCTGTTAGTCGCGCATAATTTCCTCCTACAGCCTAACTGCCTACAGGCTATCCACCTGAAAACTTTGTGCCTGTGTGCCTTTGCTCCTCTGTGCCTAATTAGTTACATTCCGGTTCGTTTAATTGTTAAATTGCGCTTGGTATTGTAATTAAGATTGTAATGTAGTATTATAACTTTGCAAGTATGATCAAGGGAGTTGAAATCATGTATGTTTCTAAAGTTTCACCAAGGGGTCAAATTGTAATCCCAAAATATTTTAGGGACAGGTTGGCCATCAAGTCTTACTCAAAGGTAGTTTTTTCTGAAGATGAAGGCCGTCTGATAATAACAGTCCTTCCTGCCGACCCTATTGCCGGAGCCAGGGGAATCCTGAAAAAAAGTCTTGAGCCTCTTCTCGAATTGATGAAGAAAAACAGGGAAGAAGAGATTGCTTATGAGAAAAAACATAGTAGAGAATAATCCCGAAAAAGAGCAAAAAGAGCAGTATATACTGGATACATACGCGGTCTTATGCTATTTGCGGGATGAAGAGGGGGCAGATCTCGTAGCCGCCTTGTTAAAAGACGGTAAAGAAGGTAAAATACTGCTGAACATGTCCTGGATAAACGTTGGTGAGGTTTATTACATTGTACAAAGAGAAGAGGGAAAGGAAAAATCAAAGGCAATAGTAGAATTAATTAGAAGTTGGCCTGTTAATTTAGTGGAATGTACGGAGAAGATGGTTCTGGGTGCTGGCGATGTAAAAGCTAAGTATCCTCTGTCTTATGCTGATGCTTTTGCTGTTGCTTTAGCATATAATAATCGGGCATTTCTGTTAACCGGCGACCCTGAATTTGAAAGACTTGAAAAAAATGGAGTGGTTAATATCAAATGGCTGCCAAGAAAATAGATGTCAGGAAAGTTCCATGGGGAGGAAAATTTTTTTTGAAGAAGAATAGTTTTGGCATTTTAATTTTATGACATTATAATGTTAGTGGGGTGGTGTTAATGCATAGAACACAGATTTATCTTGCTCCTGAGCAACACAAGTCATTAAAGCAGGAAGCAGCAAAAAAAGGGGTTTCTTTTGCCCAACTTATCCGTGAAATTTTAACAGATTACCTTAAACAAAATGAAGGGCTAGAAAAACCTGCCAGGGAAATTTATATGGGTCTGGTAGGACTTGGGCAAAGTGGCTTAAGCGATGTTTCGGCGCGGCATGATGATTATTTGACGGAGGTATTAAAAAGTGACCATCATGGTTGATAAAAGTGATATAAAAGTTATTTGTCTAACTGAACACGATCTTGAGGCGGCATGGCATACGATCAACGCTTATGCTGATCAAAGCTTTAGTTTTACTGATTGTACTACTTTTTCCATAATGGAACGCTTGAGAATATCTGATGTTTTTACTTTCGATCATCATTTTTTAATTTATAGATACGGCCTTCACCGGCAAAAAGCCTTCACCTGTTTACCAGAAAAAAGTATTAATTAGACAAAAAAACCTCCTCAAAAGTTCCATCGGGAGGAAAAAATTATTTAAAGTCCTCTTTCTTATCCCAAATACTGCCTTAATCGTTCGTAAAATCCCTCCCTGGGACCAATCAGGATAATCAGAACAACACTTATTGTTCCTTGGGCCAAAGGCGTTTTGTTTTCCCTTCTTTATACTCCTGCTCTGCTTCTTTTAGAAGAAAATCCAGGGTAGGGGCACTGAACCACTCCATCAGTTCGTCCTTAGAAAAACGCCACCTGTTAGCTACCTTCCGGGCCGTGGAAGACAGGAGGAGAAAAAATAATTGACAGAAAATAAGAGGTAGCTTAAGATTTTAATGTAAGAACTTCTTACCTGGAAAGGAGAAACTCAGGATGTCAGAACAATTTGAAGTTGTTAAAATAACCTCAAAAGGGCAGATGACCCTACCTGCATCGGTCAGGAAATTGCTGGGGATTAAAGAAGGTGATCATCTAGCGGTATATGTTAACGGCGAAGAATTACTCTTGCGTAAGTTCTTGCCCTTTAAGAAGGCCGGTCTACAAGATGCTATTTTTAAATTTATCGGTAAAGGGGAGGGTCCCCCAGATTTAGCTGAGAATCATGATAAATACCTTGCCGAAATTATTGCTCAGGAAACAGAAAGTGGAAACGCTCTTTGGTAAAATGGCAAGAACATTCCTGAAGCACATTCGCGTGAATTCCAAACAGGAACTTAAAGAAAGAATCCTACTGGGAATTAAGGAAATCAATGATTCTCCTGTTGTGCATCGCTGGAAGAAATTCGATTTTGCTCATGCTTTCTAATGTAAGTATTTTAATGAAATGTTATACTAGTTCTAAAACAATAGCCCCAGCTTTGCGGGCTACATTTGTTGTTGCGTCAGTTGAGCCATCACTAACTACAATAATTTCATTTAACTCCGGTACTTCCTGGAGCATTTTTATAATTCGCTCAATAGTTCGGGCCTCATTATAGGCAGGCAAAATAGCGGCTACAGCTTTCAACTATAATACCTTACCTTATTATAGCAATATTTAACCAACCCCTGGTCATAATTGAAAGACAAATATAGCCCCCCGGATATGATGGCTTAGTTTTTGATGTTTGACGGATAGAAATAATTTCTAAAAATTAACAAATTAATAGTAACCAATAAGTTGGATTTAGTCAACAATTACTACTCCAAAATATCAGTAAGGCTATTTTTTGCTATGCCATCTGATTACATCCTCAAAAGAAAGTCCTTCTTTACTTCCTTTTAAGGTAATGGTGCCGGCGCCTGAAATTTCTCCTTTTACTATTTTACGGCTTAAAGGGGTTTCAACTTCAGAGGCAATTAGCCGTTTTAAGGGTCTGGCCCCATAAGTTGGCTCGTAGCCTTTAGTGGCTAAGTAACTTAAAGCACTGTCTTCCCACCTTAACGTGCTGCCGGTGGTTTCCTGGATTCGTCCCGCCAATTTTTTCAGTAAAAGAACCGCAATTTGTTTGATTTGTTCTTCCGTTAGGGCGTGAAAGACAACGGTTTCGTCTACCCGGTTAAGAAATTCCGGCCGGAAATACTGGCGCATGAGAGCTAAAACCCGGGTTTTCATTTTTTCGTAATCCTCCTCCTCGCGTTCTTGAAAGGAAAGGATTTCTTGGCTGCCAATATTGGAAGTCATAATTATCACCGTATTTTTAAAATTAACCGTTCGGCCGTGACCGTCGGTAAGCCGGCCGTCATCTAGAATTTGCAATAAGGCGTTAAAAACATCCGGGTGGGCCTTTTCAATTTCGTCAAATAAAATTACGCTGTAAGGCTTACGGCGTACTGCCTCCGTAAGCTGCCCTCCCTCTTCAAAACCTACGTAACCAGGGGGAGCGCCAATAAGACGGGCCACCGTATGCTTTTCCATATATTCCGACATATCCAGGCGCACCATGTTGCGTTCATCATCAAAAAGGGCTTCGGCCAAGGCGCGGGCCAGTTCTGTTTTTCCAACCCCGGTGGGCCCTAAGAAGATAAAGCTGCCAATGGGGCGGTTAACTTCTTTAATGCCTGCCCGGGCCCTTATGACCGCGTCACAAACGGCCTGGACGGCTTCATCCTGGCCAATTACCCGCCGGTGCAAGATTTCATCCAGATGAATAAGCTTTTCTTTTTCGCCCTCCATTAATTTGGTTACCGGAATACCCGTCCAGCGGCTAACCACCTTAGCAATGTCATCCGCGTCAACCTCTTCCTTAAGCAGGGCGTTACCTTCCTGCCGGTTTCCGGCCAGCCTTTCCTCGGCGTCTTTTAAGCGTCGTTCCAGGTCATTTAAGCGTCCGTATTTTAATTCGGCCATCCGGTTTAAATCATAGTCCCGTTCGGCTTTTTCAATTTCTTGCTTTGTTTCTTCAATTTCTTTTTTTATTTGCCGCACCGCTGAAATAGCCTCTTTTTCCGATTGCCATTGGCCTTTCATGGCGTCAGCCTCTTTATTTAAATGGCTAAGTTCTTCTTCAATTTTTTTCAAGCGCTCTAAAGAAGCCGGGTCCTTTTCTTTTTTTAGGGCCGCAGCCTCTATTTCCAGCTGCATAATTTTCCGGGTCAAGCCGTCCAATGCAGTAGGCATGCTGTCAATTTCCGTACGCAGCCGCGCCGCTGCTTCATCAACCAGGTCAATGGCTTTGTCCGGCAGGTAGCGGTCGGAAATGTAACGGTCGGAAAGGGTGGCTGCCGCTATTAAAGCGCTGTCCTGAATACGGACCCCGTGGTGCACCTCGTAGCGCTCCTTTAATCCCCGCAAGATAGAAATGGTATCTTCTACGGAAGGAGGGTTAACCATTACCGGTTGAAAACGCCTTTCCAGGGCCGCATCCTTTTCAATGTGCTTGTGGTATTCGTCTAAAGTGGTGGCCCCCACACAGCGTAACTCTCCTCGCGCCAGCATTGGTTTAAGTATGTTTCCCGCGTCCATAGCCCCTTCGGCTGCTCCGGCCCCAACCACAGTATGCAGTTCGTCAATAAAAAGAATAACCCCTCCTGCTGCTTCGGCTACTTCCTTTAATACGGCCTTTAAACGTTCTTCAAATTCGCCGCGGTATTTAGCCCCGGCAATTAAGGCGCCCATATCCAGGGCAATAAGACGCTTATCTTTTAATCCTTCCGGTACGTCCCGGGCCACTATCCGTCTGGCCAGACCTTCCACTATGGCTGTTTTTCCTACTCCGGCCTCGCCAATTAAAACCGGGTTGTTTTTAGTGCGGCGAGAAAGAATTTCCATTATGCGGCGAATCTCTTCGTCCCGGCCAATTACCGGGTCCAGCTTTCCTAAAGCGGCCATTTCGGTTAAATCCCGGCCGTAGCGAGAAAGCGCTTCGTAAGTTTCCTCCGGATTTTCACTAGCTACCCTTTGACTGCCCCGAACAAGCCGTAATGAATTTAAAAGCGTAGGGCGGTTTATTCCGGCTTTTTGGAGGAGTTCTTTAACGTCGCTCTCACCTTCTTCTAAAAGCGCCAGCAGCAGGTGCTCGACACTTACGTAGTCATCCTTCATGGTCTGAGCTTCTTTTTCCGCGCGGGCCAAAACACGCGCACATACAGTACTCAAATGCAAGCTGCCTTCGTACCCGGTTACGGAGGGTAATTTTTGCAGTAAAGCCTCTGCCTGGCTAGTGATATCTTTAACGTTTAGCCCAGCGTGAGCCAAAATTCGCGGGACCATCCCTTCCTTTTGCTTTAAGGCCGCCAGCAGCAAATGTTTGCCGGTAATTTCCTGGTGGTGTTTTTCGGCCGCTAATTCTTGGGCCAGCGCTAGAGCCTCCCTTGACTTTTGGGTAAAACGATTTAAATCCATATATTGGTTCACCTTCTTAATTTACTTAATTAATCTTTTTAACCGTTCAATTTCAGCGCGCAGATCTTCAATTCTATCTAAAAGGTCTAAAACAACGGCACAGCCAGCGTAGTTTAGACCCAAGCATTCTCTTAACCGTAAAATTTTATATAAACGGGAAAGCTCGTCTTTTTTAATGTAACCCTGGTGAATTTCTATTACTCCTAAATCAGCCAATATTTGAATGAGTTCAGGGTGAATTTCATTACAGGCATTAATGTTCAGCCAGTTGGCCTCTTTATCTAAAGTAAGGCTATAGCGATATACTTGCGGGTAATTTTTTTTGTTGAACATAAAGCTCGCTACTGCTCCTTCATATATTTTTAGGATAAATTTTTCCTAATTTCAGCCAGTTGCCGGTACAGTTTTATTTCTTCTTCTACGAGGTGTTTTGGGAGGTCAATAACCAGGCGCACGTATTCATCGCCGCGTCCCTCTTTTTTGCGGGGCAGCCCCTTTCCCTTTAGGCGTAGTCTGGTGCCGGCGCGCGTTTCAGGCGGCACCTTCATAATCACCTCTCCGTCTAAAGTGGGTACAGTCACTTTACTCCCCAATACAGCCTGCTCAGGGAACAAAACAACTTCCGTTTCTACATCGCTGCCCAAAACTTTAAAAACAGGGTGAGGAAGAAGGTGTATTTTTAAATAAAGGTCACCGCGCGCTCCGCCACCACTGCCTTCTCCCCCTTGCCCCCTTAAGCGGATCCGGCTGCCCTCCAGGGTCCCCCGGGGGATTTTTACTTCCAGGTTTTTTACGTTAGGGATAGTACCAGTCCCGCCACAACGGGAACAAAATCCCCGTCCTGTACTGCCTGTCCCCCCGCATACACTACAAATTTCTTGAGAGGATACCTGTAAAGATTTTTGGCTACCCCGGTAAGCTTCTTCTAAAGTAAGGTTTATTTCACTTGTTACATCCTGGCCGGGGATAATTCTTCCGTAACGGCGGGTAGTGGCGGTGGGCCTAAAAGGAGCATCTCCCCTAAAAAGAGATTCAAAAAAGTCGCTAAATCCGCTTTCAAAATTAATTCCGTCAGTGGTGTAAAAGCGTACTCCTTCCATATCAGGCGGCGGTTGAAAGTCCTGTCCGGCTTGCCAGTTGGCACCCAGATGGTCATACTTAGCCCTTTTTTCAGGGTTACTTAGCACTTCGTAAGCTTCGTTAATTTGTTTAAACTTTTCTTCGGCTTCCTTTTTTTCCTGATCGGCAAACAGATCAGGATGGTGCTTACGGGCCAGCTTGCGGTAAGCAGCTTTAATTTCCTTTTCCGTAGCGTTTCTGTTTACCCCTAAGATTTGATAATAATCCTGATATTTAACGCTCATTATGTCCTATCTCCTGTAGAGTAAGTAATTTTTTTGTTGAGTGTTGGGCAGGGGCGTTAAATTTAACGCCCCTGCTACTAAATATTTACCATTTTTCTATTTTCTTTCTTCATACTCAGCGTCAATAACGTCATCTGGTCCGTGTCTTCCCGGCTCCTGGGCCTGACCACCGGTATGGGGCGAGCTGTCTGCCGCGGGAGAGGGCCCTTGGGTGCGCTGGTAAGCTGCTTCAGAAAGAGCGTAAGCGGCCTGTTGCAAATCGCCTGACAAGGAGCGGATGCGCTCAACCGGAGCGTTTTCCTTCAGGGCGGTTTTTAAATCGCTTAAAATTTGTTCAATGCGGGCCTTTTCGTGCACCGGAACGCGCTCCCCAAAATCTTTTAGCTGGCGCTCTACCCGGTAAGCCAAACTGTCTGCTTCATTGCGTATTTCTACTTCCTGCTTGCGTTGCTTGTCTTCCGAAGAGTGAGCTTCGGCGTCTCTAACCATGCGGTCAATTTCACCTTTGTCCAGGTTGGTTGAACCGCTAATAGTAATGGCTTGTTCCTTTCCGGTGGCTTTGTCCTGGGCGTTAACTTTAAGGATGCCGTTAGCGTCAATATCAAAAGTTACCTCAACTTGCGGTATTCCGCGCGGCGCCATCGGAATCCCGTCCAGCTTAAACTGCCCTAAAGAGCGGTTATCACGGGCCATTTCTCTTTCGCCTTGCAACACGTGAATATCAACGGCCGGTTGGTTGTCTTCCGCGGTTGAGAAAATCTGGCTGCGCCGGGCCGGAATGGTGGTATTGCGCTCAATTATTTTGGTCATAACCCCGCCCAAAGTTTCTACTCCTAAGGAAAGAGGGGTTACATCCAGTAAAATCACGTCTTTTACTTCACCGGCCAAAACACCGGCTTGAATGGCTGCTCCTATGGCCACTACTTCGTCCGGGTTAACCCCTTGGTTGGGCTGCTTTCCCCCGGCCAGTTCCCGCACCAGCCTTTGCACCGCGGGAATACGGGTAGAACCGCCAACCAAAATAACCTCATCAATATCTTGAGGCGTGAGCCTGGCATCAGCCAGCGCGGCCGTTACCGGGCCCCGGCAGCGTTCAACCAAGTGGTGGGTCAGGTCCTCAAATTTAGCCCGGGTTAACTTTATGTCCAGGTGCTTTGGTCCGGTGGCGTCAGCCGTAATAAAGGGCAGGCTGATTTGTGTTTCCACCACGGCAGAAAGCTCTGTTTTAGCTTTTTCGGCGGCTTCAATTAAACGCTGCAGCGCCTGTTTATCCTGCCTTAAATCTATGCCGTAGTCTTTTTTAAATTCCTCGGCCAGCCAATCCACCACCGCCTTGTCAAAATTATCGCCCCCTAAATGGGTGTCGCCGTTGGTTGATTTTACTTCAAAGACCCCGTCGCCAACTTCTAAAATGGATACGTCAAAAGTACCTCCGCCTAAGTCAAAAACCATAATGGTTTCGCTTTTTTTCTTATCCAGGCCGTAAGCCAAAGAAGCCGCCGTGGGTTCATTAATTATGCGCAACACATTAAGACCCGCAATTTTGCCGGCGTCTTTGGTGGCTTGACGCTGGGCGTCATTAAAGTAAGCCGGTACGGTAATTATGGCGTCCGTAATTTTTTCTCCCAGGTATTTGCCGGCATCATCTACCATTTTTTTAAGGATCATGGCCGAAACTTCTTCCGGGGCGTAATTTTTATCCCGCACCTGAAAACGTACGGCGTCATTTGGACCGGATACAATCTGGTAAGGAACAAGTTTGCGCTCCTCCACCACCTCGGGATACCGGCGCCCCATAAAGCGCTTAATGGAGGAAAGGGTTTTATCCGGATTTAACGCGGCCTGACGCCTGGCAATTTGACCGACCAGCCTTTCCCCATCGTCCTTAAAAGCAACTACGGAAGGAGTGACCCGGGAGCCTTCTGCGTTTACAATAACGGTAGGCTTGCCCCCTTCCATTACGGCAATTACCGAGTTGGTTGTCCCTAAATCAATTCCTACTGCTTTAGCCATATTTTTTAACCTCCTATCCCATTACTCTTAAATAAATCTTAATCATATTTTCCCCTTTAGTTTAAAAACTATCTTGCAAACTAAACCTGTCTCTAAATTTAGCTTTAAACTAAAATTTACTTTATTTCTCCTGTTTAACTTTATTTTACTTATTTAATTTAGTTTAAGCAACCTTTTTATTTAGAAAATGGTTTCTACTTTTAGATTATAAACATTATCAATATTATTGTCAACTTTTTTATAATAAATTTTGCAACTAAATTAAAATTACTTAAAAATATTTTAGGAGCCAAGTAATTTTTATATTTTTAAAACTCCTTTTCGACAATAACTATGCCGTATTTTTCTTCTATTTCTAAAATAATCTTAACTCCGGCCAGGTTGACGTTTTTTACCCGGGTGAGGTAACGGATACGCCGGACGAGGTTAATGTCCCCCGGGGAGTACAAACGGATATTACCCTGGGTTCTGGCAGGGTTTAATAAACCAAATTCCTCATAAATTCGCAAGGTTCTTGGGTGTGTTTTAGTCAAGCGGGCCGCAACGCTGATTACGTATAAGGGTTGATTGGTGTTTGGACTTTCCTTTTCCACCGCTAAATCATCCTTTTGCCTTTAGTTAAAAATACCCTCTACTATAAAGTATAAAACTTAACAATAGTATTGTCAATATTATTAACTATTATTCAATTATTCGATTAGGAAAAAATGACCAAGAAAATTTGCTTTTAATGGAAGGGATGAATTTTTACAACCTTGTAACACCGCGAGATCAGTGTATACAAGGTTGTAAAAATGAATGATGATAAATATTGTTAACTAATAGGCGTATATTTTTCCGTAAGGTCTGGTGGAAACGGGCAGGAGCTTTTGGAATTTCTCCTGCAGTATTTCAGCAGGGTCAAAACCAAAATGGCTAGAAAACTCGCTAACGTATTGTCCGACTATTTCCCAATCATGGCTGTCCAACGCCCTTATCCCGACCTCTTTGCCCAGTTGATATTCTTCGACGCGGCCGCGCAAATAAATAACCCCGCCGTGCATACCGGTTCCTATGTAATGAGCCTTATGCCGCTCATTTTTACTTAAATTTAAACCAAGCAAAATTACCCTACCTCCGGCCATATACTCACCAAAAAAATCCTGGGCCGTTCCGCCAATAACCAGCGCAGGCACTTTACCCGTGTATTCTTTCATATGAATAGCCGCCCGGTAACCAACGTTATCTCTTATAAATATTTTGCCGCCGCGCATAGACATGGCCACAATATCGCCGGCCCGGCCGTGAATAATAATTTCCCCGTCGTCCATGGTATTGCCGGCACCGTCCTGGGCGTTGCCGTAAACAATTAACCGGTGTCCGTTCAAAAAAGCACCCAGATCGTTGCCTGGATTAGGGGCTATTTTTATTTCCATTTTTTTAGCTAGATTTGGAAGATAAAGCCGCGTTCCAATAT
Source organism: Peptococcaceae bacterium SCADC1_2_3 (assembly GCA_000681355.2). GTDB lineage: Bacteria > Bacillota > Desulfotomaculia > Desulfotomaculales > Nap2-2B > SCADC1-2-3. The sequence goes on along the minus strand of JJNX02000040.1, from coordinate 4,768 downwards.
ATCTTTGCCCGAAAACATTTTGGACCGTTATTGAAGTTACTCCTTTAAGGGCCGTTTCTCTTAACAGGTCATTTAATTCCTTATGTTTTAACCCTAACGCGTCTATGTATGCGTTTGAGCCATTGGTATTTACGTGTTGTACCAGCTCACTTACCGGTCTGACCCCATCTAAAAACATATTGCGTAGTCCAAACTTGACGTTTAAATTGTTCATGGCTTTATTCCCCCGCCCCTTTTACTCCTAAAACATCCAGTTCCCATTCTGCCAATTCCACGCCGCGCAAATGCTCCCGGTTGCCCCTTAAGCTTTCAATCGCGTTAATGCCCATACCGCCCAGCATTTCTTTTATCTCATGGCTCCAACCTCTTAAAAGATTTGCAAGGCGCTGGCTGGTAATCTCCGGATTTAACCGTTTGGAAAGATACGGGTCCTGAGTACAAATTCCCCAGGTGCATTTGCCGGTATAACATTTTTGACACAACGTACATCCCATGGCTACCAAAGCTGCTGTACCAATGTATACCGCGTCCGCTCCCAGGGCAATAGCTTTCATCACGTCGGCCGAACATCTGATTCCTCCGGCCGCCAGGATGGAGCATTTGTTTCTGATCCCTTCTTCCCGAAGCCGCTTATCTACCGCGGCCAGGGCCAACTCAAGGGGAATGCCCACGTTATCCCTAATTGCCTTAGGGGCCGCCCCGGTACCACCTCTTAAGCCGTCAATGGCCACAATATCTGCCCCGGCCCGCACTATTCCCGAGGCAATAGCCGCCACATTATGCACGGCCGCAATTTTTACCGAAACGGGTTTTTCGTAATTAGTTGCTTCTTTAAGGGCGTAAATCAGCATAGACAGGTCTTCAATGGAATAAATGTCGTGCTGCGGCGCCGGCGATAAGGCATCCGTCCCTTGGGGAATCATTCTGGTTACGGCAATGTTTTCGGAAACTTTCTCCCCCGGCAGGTGGCCGCCAATACCCGGCTTTGCTCCCTGGCCAATTTTAATTTCAATGGCGCAGGCCGCATTTAAATATTCCGGATCAACGCCAAACCTGCCGCTGGCACACTGTACAATGGCGCTGCTGCCGTATTCTTTCCGCATATTCAGGGGCAGCCCTCCCTCGCCGGTATTAAATAAAGTGCCAAATTTCTTGGCGGCCATGGCCAGCGATTTATAAGCCTGATAACTTATTGCTCCGTAGGACATGGCGGAAAAGACAATAGGGGTGGTGATAGACACATTAGGGTAAAGTTCAGATTTAATCTTTACCTCTGAACCGTTAAGTTCATTAAATTCAATTTCCAGGGTATTGGGTTTCCGGCCTAAAAAAGTCTTCAGTTCCATAGGTTCTCTTAACGGGTCAATGGAAGGATTGGTTACCTGCGACGCGTTTAAAACCAGATGGTCCCAATATATCCGGTAAGGTTTATCGTTGCCGCTTCCCGTAAGGATTACCCCGCCTGTTTCAGCTTGCTTTTTCAAATCCTGTAGCTTTTCCCTGTTCCAACTGCTGTTTGGCCGGTATTCTGCCGGGTGTGGCCGAATAAAAAGCGCGTTAGTGGGACAAAAAACAGCGCACCGCTGACACCCTACACAGGCTTCTTCGTGAAAAAACATTTTATCCGGTTCGGCATCGTAATAATGAACATCTGTAGCACATTGCCGCTCGCAAACCCGGCAGCGAATACACCGCTCTTCATTTCTTTCAATAGCAAATTCCGGTAGAAGATACGAATACATAATCTCACCCTTAAATAGATTTATTTAAACTTTTTAGGTGGTCTTCGGAATTTAACCTTACTACCACCGGTTCCCCCCCTTGGGGGGTCCAGACAAGGTCTAAATCCGGGCAGACGTATCTGATGGCTGCTTCTTCAGAAGATAGAAAAACCAAGTCATCCTTTGCGCCGGCCGTAATTGGCCGGAGCCTGATTCTATCCGTAAGACCAAACATCTCGTGGTGATGAGCCACAATTACCGTAAATGGTCCGTTCATTAGCAAAGGGGCGTAAACCATTCGCAAGGTGGTGTATAGCTTTTTTTCTTTTTCCGGGAGGTGCTCAATTATATCCCACATGGACGGGGCAAAAATTTTAGCTACTATTTCAATGGGCAACCCCTGCCGGCGCATTAGTAAGTCTACCGCGTAGGCCATCACCTCAGTATCGGTATGCAGCGTGCAGTAATAATCGTACATTTCCAAAAATCTTCTATTTGTTCCGTAAGAGGAAATCTCGCCATTATGCACCACCGTCCAATCAAGGATGCTGAAAGGATGCGCCCCGCCCCACCAGCCCGGCGTGTTGGTGGGAAACCGGCTGTGTACCGTCCAAATATACCCTTCGTACAGCCCGTCCAACATAAAGTAAGCGGCTATTTCTTCCGGAAAGCCTACCCCTTTGAAAACGCCCATATCTTTGCCCGAAGAAAAGACGTAGGCATCCTCAATATTGGTGTTAATATACATTACCCTGGAGGTTACATACTCATCGTCAGGTATAGCTTGTTCCGCCTCCCCTTTTTTAGGGGCCACAAAATACCTCCGGACAAGAGGGGGGCAAAATAAGCTAACTTGCGGGTTGGTAGGAATTTCCTCATCGAAGATAATCTCAAAATGCTCTCCTAAAAAATCTTCTGTTTTCTCTTTAGCCTTAATATCTTTATTTTGAAACATAATATGTAAGGCGTAATAATCTTTATAGTCAGGGTAAAGACCATACACGGCAAAACCACCGCCCAGGCCGTTTCCCCTTACTTTAATATTTTTAATAGCCTCAATAGCCATTAAAGCGCCAAATTTTTGACCCCTTATATTCATTACGCCAAAAAGCCCGCAGGCTTCAATGTCTTTAGCCGGGACATGCCTTTCACTCCGGTAGTTTTTTTTCATCAGCATTTACACCACTCCTAATAACACATCATCCTTTAATAGCCGCCACCTTAATTCATCTGGTAAGTGGCTGTACCCAAAGTCACTCCGGAGAAGTTCGGCTTGAAAATCCCGGACGTTAATTTTACGACGCATAAGATTTGTCAAGACCCCAGCTCTGGTTATTTCTCCAACCAAGAGCAATCCCTGAATTTGGCCATCGGCAAGGGCAAATTTCCGGTATATTTTTCTTTCCCGGTCTAACTTGCTAATTACTTCAAAAGCTTTTTCATTATCCCTGGTTACATTTATCCCCGCACTTATTACGTATAGATCAAAGAAATGCATGGAATTCATGCTTGTTCCCCAGTTGCACTCTCTTTCTAACCCCGCCATGTTATAACCGGCAACTTTCCCGCCAACATAAGCATTTGGCCATAAAGGAATTACCCGGTATGTATCCGTCACCGAGTCATAAACTTCGGTGCAATCACCGCAAGCATATATATCTGGGACCGAAGTCCGCATTTTTTTATTTACTATAATGCCTTTATTAACTTTAACCTCTGTATCTTTAACCAGTTCTACCCTGGGAATAACGCCTGCGGTTAAAATTAATAGATCACAGGGAAGGGAGCGGCCATTGGTTAAAACAATACTCTCAACCTTTTCTTTCCCCACAATTTCTTTAATCGTGGTCTTGGTCCAAACTTCTATCCCGTTTTCCTGAAATAGGGCTTCTAATATCTTTGAAGCTGTTTCGTCAATCACCGGAGCTAGTATTCTTTCCGCCAGTTCCACCACGGAAACATTTAGGCCCCTTTTCTTTAATACTTCGGCCGCCGTTAAATTTAATACTTCGGCGGTCATTAGACCTATTACCCCGCCGCCAAGGATAACCACATTTTTTACCTGGCCAAGTATCTTTTCTATTTGCAGGGTATTACTTAAACTTAAAAAACCAAAAATGTTTTTTTTATCAAGACCGGTTAAGGGAGGGATAAGTGTACTTGCTCCGGTAGCCAAAAGAAGTTTTTCGTACCCTACTTGTTCACCGTTAGCCAGTTCTACTTCTTTGTGCTTAAAATTAATCCTGACCGCTTTTTTACCTAATAAAGGGGTAACGTTAAATTTATGGTAAAAATCAGGTGGCCGGTAATAGATGTTTTCTAAATTAATTTTCCCACTCAAATAATAAGGGAGAAGGGCCCGGGAATAAGTATGGTAAGCTTCCTCGGCAATAAGGGCCAGCGTACCCTCTTGGTCTACGCTTCTAAGCCCCTCAACACAACCTATTGCTCCGGCGGAGTTACCAATAATCAGATAATTAAATTTGGTCACTTTAACCTCCTGCTTGAAAAAATTTGTTACTATTTAACCTTCTTAATCACCTGAAACGTAAACAAGAGCTTCATTTGGACAGTGACTAACGCAATATGGAAAGTCCAGTTCCGCACAAAGATCGCACTTGACAATTTTTTGATTTTCTGTCTCCATGGTAATACAACCGTAAGGACAGGCCATTATACAACTGTAGCAGCCAACACATTTTAATTTATCGTAAATAACCCGGCCAGTCTCAAAGTCTTTGCTTAAAGCACCGCTAATACAGGCAAAAACACAATCCGGTTCAAGGCAGTGCCTGCACGGCAAGGCAAAAGTTAAAGGTAATCTTTCCTCTACAATTATCCTGGGCAAAGGTTTTGGTTTTTCATAAAGAAAGGCCTTTAAAATATTCTTTGACTTAGAGTGGGCTACTGTACACCAGATTTCGCATAAATGACATCCAATACAAACTTCTGGTTTAACTAAAATTTTTCCGATTACAATCTCCTCCTAAGTTTACCGGCCTAAAAAAAACAACCCAGCGGAGGTAAAAATAAGATACTGCCAGGGC
>JJNX02000039.1 GCA_000681355.2 Peptococcaceae bacterium SCADC1_2_3 | reverse complement strand
TTTTTTCTTCCTTAAAAATTTCCAGTACAGCTCTTGTTCTAAAGTTATTTGTATATGTCTTTCTCATACTCCTATTATACACCTTAAATAAGGCTTATTTTTTGTCTGAATTTCTTTGGCCATTATATTCCAAAGATGTCCCTTCCATAACTTACTCTTTATTTCAGGATATTTAAGAAACAATTTTCTACCGGAAATACCTTTTAACATCTTCACAATGTACGGTGGCGCTATCTTGGGATGGGCTAACGCAAATATATGGACGTGATCTTGATTACCAATCTCAGCCAGGATTATCTCAAATCCTTTTTTGCTAGCTATTTCATTAAATACTTCTTTAAGATATTCTTGTTTTTCCAGGATTAAAATTTTACGCCGATATTTTACTGACCAAACAATATGGTAATTGATATTATAGACACAGGTTCTTGCGTGTTTTAAGTTATCTTTTCTCATACGCATAATATATTCATTTTAACAAAACCACCTACCATTACTATACCTTCAATGGTATAATTGAGCAAGAAAAACTTCAAAAAGGAGCAAAAAGATGGCTTATATCCGAGGGGTTAACCGGAAACAGATAATATTATTCCCGGAAGCTGTTGGTGATTATATAACAGAAGATAATCCAGTTCAGTTTATAGATATCTTTGTAAACAATCATTAAAATGGCTGATTACAAAAACCTTAAAAAAATAGTCGATAGTTACATAGAAAAAGCTCCGGGTGTTAGTGATTATTGTAATCGCTGCCTAAAAACCGAAAGATGGGGCAAAAGTGTAGTTTTGATGATTATAGATGCCTCTTTTGATTCTATTGGCTTAAATTATTTTCAAACGGTGGTGCCGAAGGTAGAAGAATTCAAAAAAAGATTTATTGAAAACGGGAAAATAAAAACAGTTGAAGACTTGGCAAAGACAGAAATAGAAGAGCTAAGGGATGTCTGGAAGAGCAAAAGGTCTTGGATGGTAGCAAAAGAAATAGCCTCTTATTTAGCCGTAATCAAAAGGGAAAAGAAATTAGATGATAGGCAGGCTTTTATTTATTGGGCAAAGAAAAGCAAACTTGAGCAATGGGAAAATGACCCAATTGGGAAAATCAACGGGGTAGGTATAAACACATTTCAGTATCTGCGGATGATGGCCGGAATTGATACGGTAATGCCAGATAAAATTGTAAAAAGGGTTATAGGAAAGATGTTTGAGCAGGCGGGCATAAACATGCCCCAAAAAGACTATGACTTTATAAAACAGGTAGAAAGTATAGCCCAAAGGACAGGCTACAAGGCAACAGAACTTTGCTGGATGACCTGGCTGATTCAATCCGAAGCAGGATTAATCCGGATAAAAAAATACGCTGATATTTTGCCTAAGATATAAATTTAAAGGGCCGTGCAAATAATCCTTGCTTTTTGCGGTTCGGGAAAGCGGGGTTACAGAAGGAATGGCCTTGGTTTCGGCAATGCACATCACGGCTGGAGTATATGTAAACGATGCCGAACCAGGAATTATCCAGGACATTGACGAAATGATTGAAAAGATTGCTCCTTTCGGAGAATCTTACCGCCACCACCAAACCGGCGAAGACAACGGTGACGCCCACCTGAAAAGCCTCCTCGTTCACCACCAGGTAATTGTCCCCGTAACGAACGGCAAGTTGGATTTAGGGCCGTGGCAGCAGATATATTACGCTGAATTTGATGAGCGGCGCAGAAAAAGAGTTATTATCAAGGTTTTGGGGGACTGATATTTTTTACTAACTTTCACAACGTCAACCTTCCCCGGTTTAACCCAACTCAAGCACCTTCTTCTTCTCGGTACAGACTTTTTCCCACTCGCACCCCTCACAGAAAGCCACCAACCATTTCCGGGACAAAGCTATCACTTTTACCTTTATTTCCTTCCAGCGTACCTTTGAGTTAACATCAACATCGAGGTATGCAACCGCTTCCGCATCCATTTCCCTAATTTCTACGTCTACTCCAGGTTTGGCTACACATTCTTTTCCCTTTAGTGTCGGACAAGCCCGGCAAATATCATCTGCCCCTTCAACTACCTCTATTTCTTCGCCATTCGCGGCTCTGTGCATTACATTTTCCAGGTTTTCGACAAATTCTTGATTATATCCCTCACCCCGGAAGAAGTGCAGACAAATCAAGTGGTGACCCCTCAACCTAAGCATTTAAACCGCCCCTCTTTTCCAACCTTTTGTTCCCAAGGTATATACTTATGATTTACCCACCTTTAAAAGCACCTGAATATTTTTGGGAGGCGCTTTTATCTCCCCATTACATATATCATTAACACAAATTATTCCTGACATTACGACAGCTTCAATTCCACCTCTCGGGAAAGTTGATGCACTTGCTAAATATAACCCCTTAATCGGCGTTTTAAAGTAGGGCCTTTTTACTCCAATTGATTGATCAAAGGCATAGAGAACTCCTTTCGGCATAGAAGTGTACCTCTCAAAAGTTTTAGGTGTTGCAGCATCTTGAATAATTATGTGCTTTCTCAAATCTGGAATGACTTTTTCTGCTTTATTGATCAACATTTCAGCAAATTCCTTTTTCTTTTGTGAATATTCTTCCGTCCCCTTTTCCGGGAAATCATAATAATTAACACCAACCATTGTGATATATGTATATCATGCCGGGTATTTTTCTCTTATTATTTTTCATGTCCTCCATTTCACACCTCCTTTAAATTTCTTGGGCGCCATAGACGAATTGCAGATAATGGTTCCCGCACAAAAGAAATTTATGCGAAGCAAAAATTTGGGTGAGTGACGATAGGCACGAACTTTTTATGCTGTGTTATCTGATGTACCTGTAGAGGCGCTCAGCCCTAGCCGGAAGAGCCTTCGGCCAACTAGAAAGAACCATGTCGTCAATAGCATGTACCCAATGCCTGTTAGGATGGCAATGATGTTTGAGTGAGTGATACCTACACTAAAATCACCAACCAATAGGAGTGCGCTTGCCAGGATTCCCATATAAGCAGTTTCTTTGCCGAAAATGCTGCTCCGCAGCATGACAAATGAGATAACCAAGCTTGCACCCATTACCCCGCAGCGTCCGGCTGTATTCGTTGCAATAAAGATCACGATCCCCAGGAAGGGTTGGGCCAAAGCGATTATGGACCAGACTTTACCGGTTCTCCTGAGGGCAGCGTAGAGGCCAAGATACATCGTGCCAACAAGGGCCATGATAACAATGTCCAAGAGATTCAGTACATACAATAGATCCGGTTGGACTCCGTTAAAGCCGGCGTGCAGTTTGAAGATTACAACGAGCCAATTATTCTGAAACAGCGATAGCCAACCGTTTATTATGCCAGGTTGAAAACCTGTGCTGATGAGGTCGATGATCGCGATCAGAAATAATACTCCTGTAATTAGGGCGGCCGCGCCGCCGACCTTGTAGAGACCTTTCCAGCGGGAACCTGGAGTTTCGGCATCGGTAGTCTGATTCATCTTTCTCATCCTCGAGTAGATTATCTACATTTTCAGAAATTCCAGTAACTTGTACATCAGCACTGCAGGCCAGAAAAGGGCTTTGAAGAAACCAAGTACCCCGGCCCAGAACGTAGCAGCATGCTGGATATAATAAAACGCTGCACCAATGAAAGCCATACCGTAGATACCGCCTAGAAAACCGTTGTCTTTCATTCCTTTCCCTCCTTGACAATTATGCACGGATGAATTTTTGTCATTAGACATTTTATCCTCCTATCTTCACCGGTTTGCTTTATAACTATTTATTATACTCATCATTCATTTAGTGAAAGAACTCATTGGAAAAGGCTTTCCATGTCCGGGATAAACGGTATTTATTTTTAAACTTTTTAGTTTTTCGATACTGGCATTCGCGGCCGTTAAGTCGCCCATAATTGTTATAACCTCGTGATTGTTAGTAATGATTTTTTTCATAGTTAGGTTAAACACCTTTTCAGTTTTAAGGTTTTCCCGCCAATACAGAGAGCGAGCGCCGTTTTGCAGTTTGTTATGCGTTCGTTGGCGTGCGTGATGATCACACATGATGGTCATTATTTCATCGCGACTGCCTACCGTTTGCGAGGTTACCACGCCGCGCGGCTTGATTTATTTTCTCGTGGTATGACCGGAAAAATGATCGGAGAAAACGCGCAAAACATCTGCGGTTTCCCCGCCGGTTATGGGCGTGCCGTGGCCGCCCGCCAGCACGTTCGGCTCGAGCCGGGCGAGCGTGGCAACCGACTCCTTGGCCGCACGCCAACTCCAGGTCGTGTACCATGGCGGCCCCGAGAGGCCTTGCTTCAGAAAACCCGACAAGGAGTTGAGCTTCACGGTCACGACGGCATCGCCCGTGATTAAGGCATGGTCACTGGTTCGGAAGAACGAAACATGGCCCGGCGTGTGGCCTGGCGTGGGAATGCACTCCCAGCCCGGAAGACCCGGAACCCCGGCGCTTGGTTTGAACGCGCGCGCGACGTCTCTGAGGCTTGATTTGGAGAGCATCGCATCACGCCGCCGCCGCCCCATGGCGCGCATCAGCGGCAGGATGACCCAGATATCAAGCGGGCCGGCATACGTCGTGAGAGATGAGAAGTCACCGGTGGCGAGCGGTAGCTCGTCGGGGTGCACGTAGACCGCACAGTCCCAGATCCGCGCCAACTGGAGTGCTGAGCCGGCGTGATCGCTGTGGCTGTGCGTCAGCAGGATTGAGGCTGGACGCGTGTCGGCCCCGAACACGGACTCCGCGGCCTTCTTGATCAACAAGTCGCGATTTGGCCACGCGGTATCAATCAAGGCCCACGACGACCCGGACTGCACGAAGTAAACATTGGACCCGTTGATCCTTTTTCCTGTCTCCAGGCAGTACACGCCCGCGACGATCTCCCTTGGCCTTGGATCATTCATATGCATATGTCACTTCTTTCGTTCCATTCTATGTAGTGCTGCAGAACGCCAATAATGTACAACTCGTTCCTAATTACACTCAGGGGCAATTATTATCCTAAAATTAGGGGAATAGTTGCACCCCAGTGCATTTGTCCTAATTTTACCCCTACTTTAAAAAATAATAGCATACGGCTTTGACGCTGACCAATTATTTCTAGTAAACAATAATTATTTTCCTTGCCAGGTTATTTATTCTTCGCTTACCCTTATTTTCCTTCTTTTTTAGCTAATATTTTTAAGCTAAACTTTTTACTGCTTCAATCAGTAACACCAATTATGAAACATGGCAGTAATTTCGTCTGTCTGGTCGATTTGTATTAAATCTACGCCTTAAGGGCTTTTTAATTTCTTTTTAAAAAGGCATAGAAAGAAAATAATAATTAAAATTATGGCAATAAATAGCAGGATAACGAACAAAAATATAGAAATTAACCATAAAAAGCTAACCATTGGCGCAGCCACCAAGCAAAAATGGCGCTTCAAACTCGACTTTGAAAAAGAAGAAGTAATCCCTGATTCCCGGGTTACCCGGTCCTTGAGGAAGAAAGGCTAAAGAGAATAATTTTTTCTTTTAAAAATTCAAATGGAAAGGGAGGTTTTAAGTGAAATTATCTTTCAGAAAGTTTTGGTTTCTGGTTTTGCTGATGTCTTTAATTCTTATTTGGGGTTGCGCCCAAAAGGAAACCCAGGAAAAACCTTGGACTTACTCTATGCTTGATATGACAGAAGCTAAACTCCGCCAGCAGGAAGTTGACACCGGTCACAGAGCGAGTCTTCTTGATCCCCACCAGGTAGCCTATGAATTTCTTGAATCTGAGTTAAAAATCCTGGGCAACGAGGTAAAAAAACTGAAAGATACGAAATTGAAAAATCAGGATGTAATTGTCCAGGTGTTTTTAGAAGACGGCAGGTCAATCGATCTTTACCTTGTCCAACCAGTTAGAAAAGATTCCACGGGAATCTGGTGTGTCAACAGGTACCGGATTTCCCCTGCCAAAAGCAAATTAAAAGAAAGTCAGGCTCCGAAGATAACCGGCTTGACTAAAGAGGACATTCCCTTTGCTTATAGCCCGGATAAAAAAACTCTTTTTGTGATGGATTACGGCGATGAAATAAACAACCTTAACGTAATAACCGGAGACTACACCAGAAAGGTAAACATTTATAAAATAAACCTTTCCAACGGCCAGAGAACAATGATTGCCCAAGGCATACCGTTTATCAGTCTTGCAAAAATCTCACCTGACGAAAAATACCTGGCCCTTATGGGTGGAGGGGAACTTCGCCTTTTACAGCTCTCTTCAGGAAAATTAACGGACAATATTGGTAGTCCTCCTGCTTTGCATTTTGGCTGGTCGCCAGACGGCAAGAAAATTTATACTGAACATGAGAGCTTTCCCAATGATATGATATACTTCGTCGAATCCGGCCAAAAACGTTTACCTTACGAGTCAGGCCCAAAAGAGCCATTTTACAAGGCATCATATAAGATAGCTCCAGGAAAAGAAGTCTTTGTGGGCACAGACATGGCTGCAGATAAATATGGCAATAAAGTGCCTATAACGGTTATTTTCGACAAAAACCAAAACATAAAAAGAACACTCAGTATCGGCCGGGTAAGGGATGTTTTTAAAAACAACATTATCCAGGTGGGCAAAGAAAGATTCGAGCTGCTTTTTATTCCCAACTACGAAACCAACCGGCAAAAAATCCTCAGTGAGGATTACATTTACCAGTGCGCTTTTACCCCTGATGGAGATGTTATTTACACCACCAAAGGAAAAATAAAAGAAAACCCCTGTTACAGCTTAAATTTGTTTGACCCAAAAAACAACAGGCAGAAAACAGTTGAAGTTTCCGGGCCGCATTTTTGTCTCTGGCCAGACGGAAGGTATATTGATATATGTGGTTATAAGGAAGAACGCTTGAGCCTGCCGGACTTAAAACTGGTAAAACATAAAGACCTTAATCTTTACACCGGGGAAAAAGCCAGGATTATTTCTACTTTATACCAAGCTTCTGATGTCTACTTTAAAAACTATTATAAAAAAACTGACCCGAAAGAGCTTGAAAAAGAGCTTAAGAAATATTTTGTCAATACCAGTTATCCTGTCCCGCAAGAAGCGCTCTTTGACGTGCATCAGGAGCTTATCCACCAGTCAAGTTCAGAGCCGCACCGCTACCATATTATACTTGGAACCCTGGAAGGCTTAAAAATTAACGGCAGCAGGGCATCCATAAAGGCCGGTTTTGTTACAGAAAGCGATTATGGGAGCTGGTCCTTTATTTCTGCATTTGAAACGATCAAGATAAATAACGACTGGTACATAACCGGTCTGGCCACCTTCCCTGAATCCGGAGAAAGAGAAAAGGTTGTGGCCGTGGTTCAAAAGTTCATTGATCGCACAGAAAAGGGAAAGAGGTTTTATTTTCAGGATGAAAAAAGTAATGTGCTCTATAAAAAAATAATGAAGAAAAAAATTAAAATGGGCCAGGTTCAATTCTGGAGCTTAGGCGACCCCAACCTGGCTTCTAACGTGGGAAGTGCCGTATATACTAAGGTTTACCTTGATGTGGAAGATAAAAGGTACAAATTGCTTGTAAAGAAAAACAGTTCCTGGAATATAGAACGGTTGGATGATGAAAGGTTATGGCATCTTTTTTAAAAAATTTTACTTAATATATGACACAATTTGCTTTCCATATTCCCACTGCAGACGGTTCAGTACAATACCGAGAATCACGCTGGCAGACAGCGCACTTCTGGTCTTCTGCAGTCCAGGCAAAGCGTAACCACGCCAGCCGATCTCTTCCCCCATAGGACTGCTAATGAACATTTGCTGAAGAAAGACGAAAGGCAATAGTGGCAATAGGCCTACAGCAAACGCTTCTGACGGTAGAGGGTAGATACGCAGGATAGGAGGATTAGCGAAATCCGGGGTTGGACCGCCAAACAAGATACTGATCGCTGAAGTCATGAGCGAAAGCACTGCAGGCCACAACAGCACAAACACGTACCACTGAATACCAACACGCCACATAAGCATACGACCAATCAAAGAACTTAGACCGGCTTTCCCTTGAAATACACCCGTCAAAATTACGGCTGCCAGGCTAGGCCCAAAAGCTCCCAAAAGGCCAGTAAAAACTGGAGACAACTGTAAGGAGAGGAGACCATGTGATGCTAAAGCTGCTGGTATCCAGACAATCCATGATATTCCAAAGGCCAAGAGAAAAAACAATCGCAAATTCCGGTTTTCGAATTTAGATTGTTCCATAGTTGCACTTCTCTTTCAAGTATATTTTTGTGATTATAAAATTTTATGATTTCGTCTGACGATAAAGATTGTATACGTAGTGAATTGAAGCGGAATTCCGTATACAATCTGGTTGAACGAAGCCGCCTCCATTAGCTATATCTTGTTATGGTCAGAAGAATCCCGCTCATTCGGAAGGTTACCTGGTTGCCTTCTAACTTTACTAAACGTTCATTGGACAAAGCTATCCTGTGGGTGTAAATGTTGTCTGACACGGTGCAAAAAGTTTATGTTTGGCAACACTCATTCAGATTTCCTCTATTGTACAAAAACCCCTTTGTTTTTAGCCTTGCCTATAAGGATATAGTAAAACTAGACGAGATTATTTTTGAATACAATAGGTTCAAAAACAGCAGACAAGAAATAAACCAGGAAAGAATTTATACAGTTGCTGAAAAATTGTTGAATATACGATTGGAGCAAGACCTCTCGGCGAATTTACAGACATTCTCAAAGAAGCTGACAATTTTCGTCTGGCTTCCAATATCGAAATGAGATACATAGCCATTTCTGATATTGGGCTGAAAATTAGCTCAATTTTTCATCTGGCAGCATTTTTTCACTTCAACAACCCGGCCAGTTTTTTTAACTCATTGTTTGTTAATTCCCTGTATTCAGCGATCCTCTTCGCGGCTGTCTTGTAAACCCTTAACCCTTCCCGTTTTCCAACGGCAACCACGGCCACAAAAACAGTTTCTTCTTTTGGGAGGTAAATCAAGCGGTATCTTTGAATGTTGATTTTTCTCAGTCCAACCAGATCGAGACCCAATTTTTCGCCCAAAGGTTTTCCGTAGCGCAAAGGGTCAGTTTCAAGCTTCAATGCCGCCTTGAGCACTTTTTTCCGCTCGCTTTTATCAAGATTTTCCAAGTTGTCAACCGCTTCGGGGAACCATTTAACCGTCCACCGCATTGTCCGGCGTCCCTTCGAGTTCTTCACGGGTCAAACCGAATTGTTTTAAAACGTCGTCGGTGTCCATCAGTGCTTCTGGGGATTTGAAGTGTTCGATGAGGCGGCGAATGGCTATAACTGCATGGTAAAACTCTTCTATTTTCTGTTCTTCCATGAGCAATTCCCGGTAATCATCAATGTTGATAAGGACCGCTTCGACCTCTTGTTCTCTGGTGATAAAAACAGGATGCTTTTTGATTTTTTCCAGGTAGGCTCCCAGGTTTTTGCTTAGTTTAGACGAGGAAACTAATTGGGATGGGCTGAGCAGAACAGGATCCTCCGTATCGTTCATGATCGTTGTGTTCATCTCTCTCCTTCTTCTTTCCGTAAATATTGTATTCATTTGGTACGTAAATTATACATCTTTTCTGAATGTAATTCAATCCTCATTTTTTAATGCATCCAGTGTGCTTATCGTAACTTTAGAAATTATGGCTTTTTCATCCATTTTTTATCGCTTCAGATGTTTCATAAAGGGATAGGTTAAATTTAAATTCCCATAGCAATATGTCATGCTTATTGTTTCATGGATGATCATTATTATCTCATGTTCGAAACTCCTGACGCTAACATTTCTACAGGTACGAGACAGCTAAACAGATAAAAATTCATTACACAACGGTCAGTAAGGTGCTCAAGCAAGGGCTGGTTAAAAAATGATATTTCAAGACCTGACCCCATTTTCCCTGCAAAACCCCAGCCGGAAGAGTTGCCAGCCGACCGCGCCTGTCCACACCAGGAGAAGCAATCCGTAAATGCCATAACCGCCTTCGATGACCGGCCGTAGAGTTTCGCTGGCGATTCCGAGTGCCCCGGTGGCAATGCCGAGGTAAGCGATCCACTTGGGGAAGACGCCCTTTAGCATCACGAATGAGACGATTAGCATGCCAACCGTCGTCAGGATTCCAACGGCTGTGGGTGTGCGGTTCAGGGCGATGAGGCCCTCTGCGGCTGCGACGAACATCGCCCGCTGCGCGGGGTCGCCCGTCGCCGCGTAATGGTCGCTTAGATAGACCAGCGCGGGGGCACCGGTGCTCGTCGTCGGCATGGCTAGGGTGAGTGCCCAAGCAACGCCCCCGATCACTGCGCCCAAGATGGCATAACTTTTGTTCAGACGCTTAAGGGCCGGAAAGAGTGCCAAATACATCAAAGCTGCGAACATGCCCGGCACCAACCACAACTGCTGGTGGATAATGTACAGAGTACGGTGTGCAGCGATATATTCCAACGTTGCCGCCCCACCCGCAGTCGGGGGCGACGGCGTAGCGATGGCGAGCACGATCGCGGCCACCAACAGCACGATGAAGAGCCAGGCGGATAAGCTGCCTACTTTGTAGAGACTCTTCCAGCCTGAATCTGCGATTTCGACATCTGTAAGCCGATTTTGTTTTAATTGAGACATATAATTTTCCTCCTTATTATTTTAGTTAGCTCCACGTTCGCTTTGTTTAGATTGCTCATAGATTCTCCTTCTTAATTCTTTTTTCGTCTTAATTCTTTTTTCGGTGATTTTTTACTCATCCTTTTTGTCTTTCTTAGGCACAGCATTTCCGATAACTCCGTTATTACCGAACAAGTTCGGATATGCCGAATTTACCCCTACTTTAAAAACATACGGCTTTGACGCTGACCAATTATTTCTAGCAAACAATAATTATTTTCCATACCAGGTTATTTATTCTTTACTTACCCTTATTTTCCTTCTTTTTCGATAATATTTTTAAGCTAAACTTTTTACTGCTTCAATCATTTACTTGAGGTTTTCTTTTTTATCAGGTGCTTAGGAATTTAAGAAGGTTAGCATATTTTAGTAAATCGTTTAAAAATGTCCTTTTTGCTTTTTTGGCAGATGGAAGATTTCTTTTCTAATGATACTTATGGTTGCTTAAGCTCATCATGTTCCCACTGCTTTAACCTTCTCTTTTTCTTTTAAATCCAGACTCCCGTCCCTTACGACCATTTCTCCCGCCGTCAGGCCGCTGGTGATTTCAATGTTTTCATGATCGCTGATGCCTGTCCGGACGGTCCGGCGCTGAACCCGCCCGTTTACCACGGCCAGCACTTCTTTTTGGTCATCCTTTGTGGTGCATATCGCTTCCCGGGGCAGTATCAGCACGTCCTGCCGGTTCAGGGTCTCGATGGCTACCTTTACTTCAAAGCCGGGCTTCAAATTGGCCTGGTCGTTCAAAGCTATGATAACCGGCACCCGGCGCTGGATGATTCCAAGGGCGGACTGTTTTTCTTCCGCGCGCGGGTAGATTTGCTTGACTTTACCCTTCAGCACCTTTTGATCCAGGACCGGAGCAGTAATGGTTGCTTTTTGTCCTACTTTAACTTCCGCCAGGTCGTCGCTTAAGATATCGGCTTTTACCTCCAGATGATCCGGTACCCCTATGCTGGCCAGCAAGGCGCCGGGACTCAGCACCTGTTCTCGTTTAACCGGCAAACTAAGCACCGTACCATTAACGGAGCTCTTCACCACCAATTGCTGCTCCTTGGCGGTAAGCTGCCGGAGCGACTGGTTTAAACCGGCAATCTGAGCCAGAACGTTCTCCAGGCGATAATTTTGCTCGTTTAAGCTTTGCCGGCAGATTTCTACCTGCTGCTTCGCTTTGTCGTATTCCACCCGGGTAATTGCCCCGGCCTGAAACAGTTCCTGCGCCCGGTCAAAGTTTTCCTTGGCATCTTTAAGTTCGATTGCCCGGTCAAAGTTTTCCCCTTGAGCGCGTTCCCCGGCGTCTTTAAGTTCGATTTGAGCGCGTTCCACAGCAGCCCGGGTGCCGTCAGCGGTGGTTTTGGCCTGGGACAACTGGGAACGCACCTCGTTAATCTGCATCGCTAAATCCAGGTTTTCCAGTACCACCAGGGTCTGACCCTGTTTAACCGGCTGGCCTGTTTCCACCAGTACCCGGTCCACCCTGGCGCCCTGAGTGGCTTGCAAATCATAACTGGTGGCGGGCTGGACGTAGCCGTTGTCCACCACCGCGCGGATAATACTCCCCTGCCGTACCTGTACTGTCTCAACCTCTTTTCCGTCGCTAAAGAGTACCGTTCCGATTATAGACATGGCCAGCACCACCAGAATTCCGGCTCCCAGGTAAATTTTTTTCCTTTTCTTCATAACCAGCCTCCTTTTAATCGTAGTTATTAGAGTATAGAAACGTTAATCTTTCTCTTTTAGCACATCCACCAGGTCGAGTTGCCTGACTCCCTTGACCGTAAAAAGATGGGCTGCCATGATGAAAAATATTCCCCCTACGGCAGAAAAAAGGTAAGTCCGCGGGTAAACAACCACCTGCATGGTAAACAGATCAGTGCTGAGTGCCCTGACATACCACTCAGTCATCATCTGGCCAAAAGGCAAACCCAGAAACACCCCCAGCAATGACTGCAACAAGGTTTCTTTAAAGAGGAGACCGAAGACCTCCCGGGTGGTGAAGCCAGTTACCCGCAGGGAGGCAAGTTCCCTTTTCCGCTCAGCAAAGTTGATCACTGAGGAATTGTAGACGATGGCAAATCCCAGCAGCACAGCAAAGGCAATCAAGATGGAAATGGTATAAATCATGCTGTCCATATTTTGGTTCAAGTTGTCCAGTTCCTTCTGAAGGCTGGAGATGGAAGAAACACCGGTCATTTCATTTAATTCCTCTTCCACTAGTTTAACTTTACCGGGGTCAACCTTCAACATGGCTCCGGAAACAAGCCCGCTTTCCTCCAGGAGCCGGTTGGCCTGGTTAATCTCAATGTAAGACCCGCTACCGACAAGCTGACGGTTGATACCCATGATTTTTATCCCGGTCCGGCGGGTAGGTCCCAATCCCAGGAGCGTTTCCACTTCAACCCGGTCACCAACCCGGGCACCCAGCTTAGACGCCGTCCTTTGGCTGATCAGGATTCCTTCCTCCGGCAGCTTTAAATGCTTTTCGTTATCGCCAATTAATTTTTTCAAGGTAAGATATGCCGGCAGTCCTTGCAAAAGTTCATCTTCGGAGCGCCCGTTGAAATGCATTTTGACCGGTATTTCCAAAAGAGGTTCTGTTTTAATAACACCATCAAGGCGGGATATGTTTAAAGTTTCACTTTCCTTTACCGGGACAGTAAAACGGACGAAAAGGTCATAGTGCTGCTCCTGGTAAAAATGCTTTTGAATCAGGTAATCAATTGAGTCGTTGGAGAACAGGGACATCACCAGCAGGCCCACCGCGAAAATCACCCCCACTAGGGTAATCAGAAACCGCCCCCGTTTGCGGTTGATGGTCCGCAAACTCATCTTCCAGACAGGGTCCAGCCTGCGCCACAGCCAGGGTAAATATTCAAAGATCATTTTACCGGCCCTTCTGGGAGGCTCAGGGTGCATGGATTCAGCCGGATGAATTGCGGTCACTCTTTTAGAAGCGCCCAGACCGGCGGCAAGGCTTACTCCTACACTGATGACCAAACCTAATAATATGGCTTGAAAATTAATCCCGCCGATGGTCTCCGGCAGGTTGAAGTAAAAGGCATAAAGCTTGGACATTGCCGAGGCAAGCAGTAGCCCCATCAATCCTTTCGGGTGGAACGGGAAACTGGTTTTCCGTAATTTTCACAATCCTGCCGCTGCGCATGCGGATAATCCGGTGGCCCATGGCGCTGATGGGGGTGTTGTGGGTGACAATTACCACAGTGCTGCCTTGCTCCCGGTTGATTTTTGCCAGCAGGCCAAGAATCAATTTACCGGTTAGATGGTCCAGGGCTCCGGTAGGCTCATCGCAAAGCAGCAGGCGGGGGTTTTTAACCGCCGCCCGGGCGATGGCCACCCGCTGCTGCTCGCCGCCGCTCAGTTGAGAAGGAAAGTGGTCCATTCTGTTTTCCAGATCCATCTCCTTAAGTACCTCTATGGTAGCAAGGGGATTCTCCACCAAGTTGGCGGCCAGTTCTATATTTTCCCTGGCCGTTAAATCGGGAATAAGATTGAAAAATTGAAATACGAAGCCTAACTCGTAGCGCCTATATCTGGTTAATTGATTGTCTTTTGCCTGGCTTAGCTCTTCCTGTTTAAAATATATCTGGCCGCTGGTCGGCAGATCCATCCCGCCCATAATGTTCAGCAGGGTGCTTTTGCCGGAACCGCTGGGACCCAAAATAACCAGCAATTCGCCTTCGTATATTTCCAGAGAAGTCTCTTTTAACGCCTCAACCGCTACCTCACCCATCACGTAGGTCTTGGTAACCTGGTTTAACTTAATTAATACGTTTTTCGTCATATCTACCACCCCGGCACAAGAAGTGAGAAATGGGAAATTAACGGATAAGCAAACCCTGGCGAATGGTCAGGGAAGCGGTAATTTCCTGGGGATTCACTTAAAGCCACATTCTTTAAGTTATCATCCAGTTATTATATTATTTAACTAGTTTAATATCAATAAACATCCACAAGAACGAAAAGGGTTGAAAGAATTATTCCCGGCAGAGCGCGAAAAGCAAAATAGAGCCTTGACAAAATTAAATCTACATCCAGATTGCAGAGCAAATCAAAAAAACTGTTTTCGCCGGCCCTCTTCAGGAAAGGTAAGAATTTTTGGTGAGAATCCCGTGGAGAATATAACCGCCATAAGGTATAATAGGAAATAGATTACATCCAAAAGAGGGACTCTATAAAAATTCTCGAAACAGGGAGAAAGGTTTTATGCTGATTTACCTTGATGTATGCTGCTTGAATAGACCGTTTGATGATCAGTCACAAGGGAGAATTCACCTTGAATCAGAAGCTGTTTTAACGGTTTTATTTAGTTGCGAAAGAGGGAAATGGCAGTTGCTCAATAGTGAAGCTATAGAGTTCGAGATTTCAGCTATTCCTGATCGCGGTCGAAAATCCTGTTCTTTGGCTAATGGAGGTGACAAAAAGTGAACATCCAAACGATGAGCCCTAACCAAATTAGAAACGCAGGTTTAGATGCACTGGTTAAATCCCTTGGTCCTGTGGGTATGGTCAGGTTTATCCAGCAGTACGATACTGGATCGGGTGATTATGTGAAGGATAGAGTAAAGTGGCTGGATCAAATGAACCTTGACGAGATAATCATAACGATTGAAAAAGGTCGGGGGAAGAAAGGATAAATTAAGCCGTACACTAAGAGGAAAAAAGGAAAAAACTCTTCTCTTTGACTTTTTCCTCCAAGGGAGAGAAAACTGTTAAGCGTGGCTCTATTTTCATTGTCTACGGTGGGGGCTTCAGTCATCATGATGGGCGCAAAACAGTAAATGCAACCGGCTTTGGAGCATCAAATATAAAAAGGGTAATACAACGTGAGCATAATAATTGAATCATTTGACCTAACTAGGAAATTCGGGAATCTGACCGCGGTAGAAGACCTCAACGTAAGGGTAAATAAGGGCGAGATATTAGGATTTTTAGGACCGAACGGGGCAGGAAAGACAACTTCTATCCGCATGCTTGCAGGTACTATAGCCCCTACAAGAGGATATGCGGTGGTTGCTGGTATTCGCACGGATAAAGAAGTGGAAAAGCTTCATGAAGTTATTGGCCTGCTTACCGAAGCTCCTGGTTTTTATGAAAGGCTCACGGCAAGGGAGAATCTTTTGTATTTCGCCAGGTTTTATCATATAAATAGTGATTTACAAGTTGATAAGTATCTGAAAAAAATGGATTTGTGGGAACGAAGAAACCACAAAGTGGGGACTTTTTCCAAAGGTATGAAACAGCGGCTTGCTCTTGCCCGTGCCCTTGTCCACGAGCCCGAGGTATTGTTTCTTGATGAACCGACGGCAGCTCTTGACCCAAAATCCGCACGGGAAGTGCGCGAACTCATCCTGAAACTCAAAGAAGAAGGGAGCACCATATTTCTATCAACCCATAACCTGGAAGAGGCAGAGCTTTTGTGCAACCAGATTGCGGTGTTCAGAACCAGACTCGTGATTCTTGATACTCCATATAATCTCCGCAATTCCCTTTTTCAGAGGCAGGCGATTGTGGAGTTGGAAGAGGTTGATGATAATATTATCAATAAAGTTAAGAGCCTTGACTTTGTTTTAAATGTAGGGAAAGATGGAAGACAGCTTATCATTGAATTGAAGGATTTCGATAATAACCGACCCGAACTTATAAGATGCATCGTAGAAAACAACGGCAAAATTCAAAGTGTATTTGAAAAGAGGCACTCCTTAGAAGAAATTTACTTAACCTTAATCAAAGAAGGGGGGAAGGGATGAAGCATGAGGGAAGATAAAGCCCAGAGGCAAAAGCGGATAATCAACATTATAGGGAAGGAATGGAAGAGCACCTTCAGCAATTTAAATTCCGCCTTGTTCATCACCCTCCTGCCCCTTCTCATTACTGTCCAGGCCCTTATTTTTATTTACCTGGCGATGAAATTTGCCGGCGCCGAGGTTTTGGTGAAAACCTTGCTCGGGAAGGGAATGGAAAACTGGTTGACCATGTTTCCAGCCTTGGGAGAACTCCCTCTAATTGAAAGATTTCAGGTGTTCTTCTTTGCTCAGTTTCCCTTCTACCTTCTGCTCATTCCGGTAATGGTTGCCGTGAGCTTTGCCACTTTCAGCATCGTTGAAGAAAAACAGGAAAGGACTCTAGAACCACTGCTTGCAACACCCGTAAGGACATGGGAACTTTTGTTTGGAAAAGCACTTGCCGGCGCCATCCCCTCGCTTCTTATCACCTGGTTTTGTGCCGGACTTTTTCTTACCGGAATTATAGGGATGGGCTCTGGTCATCTGCTTAAATTTGTATTAAATGCTCAATGGTTTATCTCTTTATTTCTTCTTGTTCCTTTGTTTTCTCTTCTTGCCTTTATCCTTGGTGTAATTGCCTCTTCAAGGGCAAATGACCCAAAGACAGCCCAAAATATAGCGATAATTGTTGTGCTTCCCATTTTAGCCATTGTGGGAGGGCAACTTATCGGGTTTACAGTATTTACCTCAGCCAGACTCTTTATTTTATCTATTGCAACAGGCGTTTTAAATTTGTTCGTCCTTCGTGTTGCTGTTCGTCTTTTTCAACGTGAGTCAATTGTGGTGAGGTGGCGATGAGGAAAGAGAAGATACTAGTCGTTAAAGCATCTCTGCTAACCAAGCGACAAGATGACCAATTGAATTATGCTGTAAAGTTATACCACTATTGACGTTCAATTAGTAGTATGTTTTGTGAAATAAGCCCGATGGTAGCTACAGGTTGATCGGGTGGTTCCGGCTTAACTCTGGTAGTATGGTATAATTAAATTATTTCATGTAAAATAAATGAAAAACATGGAGGCTGTATCATAAGTTCTGAGTCAATCTTATGTGTCTCAAAACTAAATAAACGATATAAAAATTTTGCGCTGCAAGACGTCACGTTCGAATTGCCAAGAGGCTCTGTCATGGGATTTATCGGTCCTAATGGCGCCGGCAAAAGCACTACCATCAAATCAATTCTCAATATTATTCCTTTCGACAGCGGTAAGACCTTGATTGATGGAATGGATAACGTAAGAGACGAAATCAAGGTCAAGCAAATTATTGGATATGTCAGCGAATACCTAAACTTATATGGAGAAGTCACCGCGGTCCAGCTTTATAAGTTTATCCGTAAATTCTATATCGACTGGGATGATAATCTCTTTCAGCACCTCTTATCTCAATCGGAGTTTTTGTTGTTTCCTGCAAGCTTTCCATCAATACGTTCGCGAGCAAAGAGTAGAGCGACATGTTGTCAGGAAGCTTAGGGACGTCAGACTGTGTGAAAAGTCAATCCTTTGCAAAGTGGGGAAAAAATCTCATAACATGCTATATTTTTCATATTCTCATCTCAAAATTGCCTTAAAATAAGTGTAAAGTGGGGGGAGATAATTTACAGAATTAGTTTTCACACAGACTGACGTCCCTTTTGCTTTCTTGTTTAGGCCTTAAAGACCATATTTTGAAAGAAAGGCATCCTGAGCTAATCATATAGCCATCAAAATGGATCCTTAAAAGTGGGTCAAATATTATCAGCATTAACAGTTAGAATCCCTATCGTCCTAGGAGGAATAATCGGCAGCATAGTTTGGGTTTCGCTGTATAAGCGATTTACATAGGTTTTTCCTGACGCCGCGGTACGGATAACGATAAAGATTGTATACGAAGTGAAGCGAAGCGGAATTCCGGATATAATCTGGTTGAACGAAGCCGCCTCCATTATCTAGGTGTCATAGGGACAGGTGTCATAGGGATCTAGGGACGGTTCTATTGACAACATACAACGGTCCCTGGTTACTTTCACACTTGAATTATGTTTGGCTCACACCTGAAAAATTATTGGGCCTGGCTATATTGATATTTGCTGCCGGCAATACGAGTCTGGAGCATTGGCTTTTGGTGTCGGTCCCGTAATCCCTTTAGGGCGGGGAACTGACCCAAAGTTGCAATTATCAGAAGATGACGAGGAAAAGCTAATAGAGTAGTATAATGTAGTATAATATAGAAATGATACGATAAAAAGGAGAGAGAGGGAAAATGGCTAAACAAGAACCAATCAGCCTGCTTGAATTTCAATCTCGATTTTAAAGACAAGGAAGCGTGTAGGGAACACCTTTTTAACCTCTAGAACAGCCGGAAGGTTTTTGCTGTCCGAAATGCGGAAACAAAACGGCTTACCTCATTAAGACCAGGCACTTATACGAGTGCACCGCTTGTAGTTATCAGGTATCCGTTACCGCTGGTACCGTTATGCACAAAACAAGAACATCTTTAGTCGCGTGGTTTTGGGCGATCTATTTAATCGCCCATGATAAGCGGGGTAGTTCTTCTCTTTTGCTAAAAGATTGCACTTGGTGTAAGCTACCAAACGGCTTGGGCAATTTCCCACAAAATTCGTAAAGCTTGTGAGCGAACAGAGACAGTCAATATAAACTTGCCGGCTTGATCA
>JJNX02000038.1 GCA_000681355.2 Peptococcaceae bacterium SCADC1_2_3 | reverse complement strand
CACCTGGGATAAACCTTCCCTTGCCTGCCTTGCCTCCAGAGTCCCCTACGGCATTTCCCTGACCCAAGAGATTTTAGAGCGCATAAACCAGGCGGAGGAATTTATGCGCTCAATGGGTCTGGGCCAGATCAGAGTAAGGCATCATGAGGAGATTGTCCGGATTGAAGTGGAGCCAGCGGATATGGAAAAGGTAATTTACTATCGGGAGAAAATAGGGGCTAAATTAAAATCCCTTGGATATACTTATATTGTCCTTGACCTGGAAGGTTATCGCCCGGGAAGCTTGAATTTAGTGCTGAACTAAAAGCAGAACAGGAGAGAAACAAATGCGTAATGGACCATCTTAAGAACCCCCGGAATGTTGGGGAAATAGAAAATCCCGATGGGGTCGTAAAGGAAAATTACCGGGTGAGAAGGTAAAGTCAGAATGAGGGAAAGGGTAGTTGTGGCTATGAGCGGGGGGGTAGACTCCTCAGTAGCCGCTGCTTTGCTTAAAGAAAAAGGGCATGAGGTTATTGGGCTTACTATGCAAATCTGGCCGCGGGAAGAGCCGGCAGAACATGGTGAAAAATACCAGGAATGTTGCGGCCTTGAAGCCGCTACGGACGCCAAAAAAGTATCTTTTGAGCTTGGCATCCCTCATTACGTGGTAAATTTCCGGGAAGTTTTTTTTGAGAAAGTGGTAAAAAACTTTTGCTTGGAGTACTTACGGGGAAGAACACCGAACCCTTGTATTAGGTGCAACGAATTTATCAAGTTTGAGGCGTTTTTTAAAAAAGCAAAGGAATTAGGAGCAGGTTTCATTGCCACCGGGCATTACGCCCGGATAGAATTTGCTGGTGGAAGGTTTTTGCTAAAGAAAGGGCTTGACTTTACCAAGGACCAATCCTATGTGCTCTACCCCATGACTCAGGAGCAACTTAAACATACCCTCTTGCCTCTTGGTAAGTTAAGAAAAGAGGAGGTAAGAAAAATTGCCGGACGCCTTAACCTTCCTGTGGCCGGGAAAAGGGAAAGCCAGGAAATATGCTTTATTCCGGATAATAAATACGGGGAGTTTATTAGAAAGCATTTTCCTGAGGCAGCCAAACCCGGCCCAATTTTGGACCGGGAAGGGAGAATTCTGGGGGAGCATAAGGGATTTGTCTTTTACACCGTAGGCCAACGAAAAGGAATAGGTATTTCCGCTGGAAGGCCTCTTTACGTAGCCAGTATAGATCCGGAAAAAAACGCCATTATTGTAGGCGGGGAAGAAGAGCTTTTTAAGGCTGAGCTTATTGCTTCCGGGGTAAATTTTATTCCCTTTGAAAAGCTTGAGCAACCGCTGGAAGTAAGGGCAAAAATCAGGTACAGGCACTCTGAAGCTCAGGCCTTGCTTACCCCTCTTAACGAAAAAACAATCCGGGTAAAATTTAAAGAACCGCAGCGGGCCATTACCCCAGGCCAGGCAGTGGTGTTTTATAAGGAAGATTTAGTCATTGGCGGGGGAACAATAGAATTTACCGCTATTTAATCAGTTTCTTTAGCCGGAAAAACATACTTCTGGTAAAATTCAAAGGTTTCCTTTAGTCCTTTGACAAAAGGAGTATACGCAAAATTTAAGGTGTTGGCAATTAAAGAACCGGCGTAAAGCTCGTGCTTATCCAAGGGAAAAGGCAAAGGAATATTATTCCGGTTGATTTCCGCGATGCTTGATTTTTTTGTCCCTAAGCGTTTATCAGATATTTCTTCAAGTACTTTGATTAATTTTTTATAAGAAATAAATTCTTCTGCCGCCAGGTTATAAGCCTGATGATAAACTTTCTCGTTTCCCAGGCAGGCTGTGCAAATTTTAACCACGTCCCTTACAAAAACAAATTGAAAGAGGGCCAAAGTATTGTCTGGGATAGGGATGGGTTTGTTGGTTAAAATCAGGTCAAAGAAAAATGATTCGCGCGGCGCATAATTAAACTGCCCGTAGATAAAAGCCGGCCGCAAAATAGTATAAGGGATGCCCTTTTCTTTACACTGGTTGACCAGCTTTACTTCCGTCAGCCATTTTTTATATCCGTAGTCGCCAAAAGGTCCCGCAATAGGGCCTGAAAGCTTCGGGGAATCTTCAAATTTAGGCAAATCATCAGAACTCTCGTAAACGCTGCACGTGCTGATGTAAATATAATGGTTAATTGTGCCGGGTAAATTGTTAAGGATAATTTCCACCTCGGCCGGTTCGTAACCGCAAAAATCAATTACGGCGTGCCAGTCCAATGGAGGTACTACTTGCTTTAGGGCGGAAATATCGTGCCGGTCACAAAAATGTTCGGCAATCTCGGGCCGGTTAAAAGGATTGTTACCCCTGTTCACCAGATGAATAGCGTATTCCTTTTTTTCAAGCAATTCTAGAATAAAAACCCTGCCGACAAAATAACTTCCCCCAATAACTAAAATATTTTTCATAAAATAAAACCCCCCTAACAAGATAAATCATAAACCTTAAATAATTAATTGGTCAAGTGTAAGTTTATTTTTAATTGTGGTAAAATATAAAGCGGACTTAATTTAATTAACTTTAAATACCTTGCTTTAAATACCATAAATGCTTTAAGAGGTTGAATACATGAGTGAGCGTAAGCAAAATACTCCCAGGTGGACGCAGGCCCAATGGCTGGCTATTAAGGCCCGTAATAGTAGTTTTTTAGTTTCTGCCGCAGCCGGAGCCGGAAAAACAAGCGTCTTAGTGGAAAGGGTTATCCGGCGGATTTTGGACGACCAGATTGATATAGATACCTTACTGGTAGTAACCTTTACTAATGCAGCCGCCGCGGAAATGCGCCAAAGAGTTGGCCGGGCTTTGGCGCAAGAACTAAAACGCCAGCCTTATTCTTCTCACTTGCAGCGTCAGTTGGTCCTTTTAAATCAGGCAAAAATAACCACTATACATTCCTTTTGTTTAGACCTTTTACGTCAATACTTTTACCTGCTTGATCTGGAACCAGATTTTCGGATTGCCGACGAAAACGAGGCCCTAATTTACCAGGTGGAAACACTGGAAGAAGTAACGGAACAATGTTACGACGCCGAAGATAACCAGGCCTTTACTTCTTTGGTGGATTGCTACGGAGGTCAATGGGACGACCGTAATTTAAGGGAGTTGGTTTTGCGCTTGTTCTCCTTTTCCCGCAGTCATCCGCATCCTCACGACTGGTTATCCAGGGCGGCTGATGCTTTTAAACTTACCGGAACACCGGCTATTGACGACACTGTCTGGGGGCAAAATATTAAAGCTGGTTTGGTTTTAGAGCTAGAGGGAGCCAGAATTTTACTGGAAGAAGCCCTGGGGTTAGCCAAAGAAAATAAGGAAGTGCAAACTTACTTAAAAACGCTCCGGGAAGACCGGGAATTAATAAAGGAGCTTTTAAAAGACTGTTCTTTATCCTGGGAAAACTTACACCATATATTACAAAATATTAAATTTAACCGGTTACCATCTATTCCGGCTAAAGACAACCAGGTTACGGTTAGGTTAAAGGAAAAAGTTAAATCTTTAAGGGATGACGCCAAAGAAAAAATTAAAAAAATAACCCAACTTTATTTTTCCCGTTCTTCGGCTGATTTACTAACTGATTTTCATTTTATCGCTCCTTTAATGCAAACTCTGGTTGACCTGGTAAATGGTTTTAGTGAAGCGTACCAAAGGGCTAAGCTAAAGCGGGGGTTAGTGGACTTTGCTGATTTGGAACACTATGCATTACAAATTTTAAATAATTTTCCTGTTGTTAGAGAGGCATTAAGAGCTAAATATGTTGAAATCCTGGTGGATGAATACCAGGATATTAACGGCGTGCAGGAAAATATACTCCAGTTAATTTCCCAAAAAGTAGGGCAGGCCTCCAGCCTGCTCGAAGCGGAAAATAAACCGAACATTTTCATGGTGGGCGATGTTAAACAGAGTATTTATCGCTTTCGTTTGGCGGAACCGGCCATATTTTTAGCCAAGTATAAGGACTATCCTGTAACTTCTAACGAGGGTGGTGCGCAAGCAAAACAACGGATAAACCTGGCCGAAAATTTTCGCAGCCGGCCCGAAATAATAAAGGCGGTAAACTTTATCTTTCGCCAGCTTATGGTGGCCGAGGTAGGGGAAATGGATTATGACCAGGAAGCGGAGCTTATTGCCAAAGCCAGTTATCCAACACCCGCAGATTGTGCCCTTGAAAACGAAAAACCAATCGAGTTTCATCTTATAGAAAAAAAACCCGGAAATAGTGAAGCGGTAGAAATGAACCAAGCAGGTGAAACAGATGAAGATGATGCAATCCAGGAAATAGAAGAGGAAAAAATAGAAATAGAAGAGCAAGCCTGGGACGATATTCAAAGGGAAGCAAGTTTTGTGGCGTACCGCCTTAAAAAAATGGTGGAAGAAAGTGAATTTCTGGTTTACGATTCAAAATACCGTCCGGTTGCGTACAAAGATATAGTGGTTCTTATGCGCGCTACCCATAACCGGGCCAACATTTTTCAAGAAGAGTTTCAAAAAGCCGGAATTCCTGTTTACGTAGAGTTGGGAACGGGTTATTTTGAAGCTACCGAAGTGGAAACAATGCTTTCGTTATTAAAAATAATTGACAATCCGCGTCAGGACGTTCCTTTGGTGGCGGTACTTCGCTCCCCTTTGGTTTTATTATCGGCCGCTGAATTAGCGCAAATAAGACTGCGTCAAAGGGACGGGGACTTTTTTGATGCCTTGGTGCAGGCAAAAGACGATAATGAAAAAACGGTCCTATTTTGGGAAAAGCTTTTATCTTGGCGCACCATGGCCCGGCGGGGAACTTTATCGGATTTAATTTGGGATATTTACCGGCAAACGGGTTATTATGATTACGTTGGGGGGCTGCCCGGGGGCAGGCAGCGCCAGGCTAACCTGCGGGCCCTTTACGACCGGGCACGCCAGTTTGAAACAACTACTTTACGGGGCTTGTTTCATTTTTTACGTTTTATTGAGGCTTTAAAAGAGCGGGGAAGCGATTTGGGCATTGCCCGGGCCCTGGGAGAAAACGAAAATGTGGTACGGATAATGTCCGTTCACAAAAGCAAGGGGTTAGAGTTCCCAGTGGTTGTGGTGGCTGATTTGGGAAAGCAGTTTAATTTTCAGGATTTAAAAAAAGACGTTTTGCTGCATAAAGAACTTGGCCTTGGTCCTCAACTTATTGACGCCGAAAAACGGCTAAGCTACCCCACCCTAGCCAAACTGGCCGTAAAAAGGCAGCTAAAATTAGAAACCCTGGCGGAAGAATTAAGGATTCTTTACGTGGCCATGACCCGCGCCAAAGAAAAGCTTATCCTGGTAGGTTCGGAAAAAAAGCTAGCTAAGGCAGCCACTGGCTGGTGCCGGTACCTTAATTATCCTTCCTGGTTTTTGCCTGCCTTGCAGCTAACAGAAGCCAGGTCTTATTTAGACTGGCTTTGCCCGGCCGTAACCAGGCACCGGGATGGAGTTTGTTTATCCCAACTGGCGGGGTCTGAAAAAACACCTTTTTTAGAAATAGCCCATGACCCTTCCTGCTGGTCAGTGTCCCTTTATCCCTGGGGAATTCAAGACAAATGGCGAATTCAAGAAGACGCTATGGCAGAAACTAAAACCTGGATGCGGCTAGTGCAGGATTTGGAACCAGTGCCAGTAGAAAATGAAATCATGAAGATGATAGATAACAATCTTTCCTGGAATTACCCGGCCGCCGCATTAGTTAATAAGCCGGCAAAAGTCACCGTAACCGAACTAAAACACCGGTTTGCCAAACAATCTGAGGAAGAGGACTATAACGCGGCGGGTATTTTTACCTCAAATTTAACTTTACCCGGTCGCTTAGCACCTTTTAAACAACCCAGATTTTACCAGGAACGCGCTCATTTTACCCTGGCTGAAAAAGGAACCCTTATGCATCTGGTAATGCAGCATTTGGACCTTAAAGCTGCTTTAGACAATGACGACCTGGCCAGGCAAGTAAAATTAATGGTCGAAAAAGAATTATTAACTATAGAAGAAGCTGCGGCTATTGATTTAGCTCCAGTTGTTAAATTTTGGCGTAGCCCGTTAGGGCAAAGGGTACGTGCCGCGGCTCACGTGAAAAGGGAACTTCCTTTTAGTTTGGTTTTACCGGCCCAAGAAGTGTATCCTGACCTACCCGCGGACTCTTTTAGCGCAAAAGAGGTAGTCTTTGTGCAGGGCATAATTGATTATTTGGTTTTTGAAGCCGAAAATTTATTTTTAATTGACTTTAAAACTGACTATATCACCGGGGAAAAATCAAAAGAAACGGCCAATTATTACCGGGCGCAGTTAGACCTTTACGCCCGGGCCATTCAAGAGATTATTTACCGTCCGGTCAAAGAAAAGTACCTTTATTTTTTTTATCCCGGCCTCACGGTGCGGGGGGATTAGATTTCTTCGCATTTAGCAAATATTTTGCCGCAACGGCAACCGTAAGTAACTACGTGGTAGTCACGGCGCTCCTGAATGCTTAATATTCTAACCCCACTCTTAAGTCCATATAATTGTTCGCCGCAAGAAGGGCAGGTGCGGCCGTTGACAAACTTGCGGGCCCGAATGGTACTATACCCTGGAGTTTTAGTAGCTTCTACCGTAAAATCAGAAAAACCAAACCAGGAAATATGATAGCGGTCAAGTACCGTTCGTATGGTTTTAAGCATTCTTTCCCGGGTTATTCCTGTTTGGGTAGCTAGAAAAAGCTCAATGGCTGTTTTAATTACTTGCTGGTCTTCTATGGTAGGAAAAGGATATATTTTGGCGCTCATTTGAATCCCCTCTTTTGTTTTTATAACTATTTTGAGCTTTAAACTTTTCCAACCCTTAAAAAGTGTTACCTTTTTGCTGTTAATTCATACGGTTCACATAAAAGACCCTACTTGTCCCATCTGCCTTTATTTTTAACCTTTGTAGGGGTTTAAATTTGACGCTCCTACTTGTTTGTTGTTGCCTTTATAAAAACTGCTCTTATGTCCTTATAAACTTACTTCGTTATTCGTTTAAAAAATCCTGCTTAAATTTATTTAATATTTTAAAATATTTTTAAAAGTCGAAAATATAAAAACAAAGGAGGATTTTTGTTTTTTTTGAGGTATTATAAAATAAGGATCAAAAATACAAAAAATAAGAAAGGGGAAAAAATAATGATTATTGGTATTGATCATGTGGGAATAGCGGTAAAAAATTTAGAAAAAACATTAAGTCTTCATCGTGACGTTCTGGGATTAGAGGTTAAAAGGGACATAATGAATATTGAAGATCAAAAAATGAGAAATGTTTTAATTAAGGTAGGCGATTCTTCTTTTGAAATTATGGAACCGACTGACCCGGCTTCAGCCGTAGCAAAATATATTGAAGCGAAGGGAGAAGGAGTACAGCATATTTCCTTAAAAGTAGATAACATAGAAGAAACTATAGCCAGGTTTAAGGAAAAAGGGATAATATTTACCAGCGAAAAACCCCTGCAGTATGGTAACGTAAAAGTAATTTTTGCCCATCCAAAATCAACGGGGGGTATTCTTTTTGAGTTTTGCGAAAGAGCAGAATAACTTGTAAAATATTTAATTTACAAAAGTAAAATAGGAGAACTATGAGGGATAAAAATGCGGGTGGTAGGGGTGGACCCGGGAGTAGCCATTATGGGTTATGGTATAATTGATTTTGAGGGACGTAATTATAAAGTAGTAGAGTATAACTATGTAAAAACTGAACCAAACGAACCTTTAGCAGAGCGCTTGCAAGTAATTTACCAGAACCTGATGGCGGTCTTCCAACAATTTAAACCCGACCAGTTAGCCGTTGAAGAGCTCTTTTTTAATAAGAATGTACGCACCGTAATGGCCGTTGGTCAAGCAAGGGGGGTAGTCTTGCTGGCGGCGGCCAACGCGAATTTAACTGTTTACGAATATACTCCCTTACAGGTAAAGCAAACCCTTGTGGGGTATGGTAGGGCAGACAAAAAACAAATCGAATACATGGTCAAGGTTTTACTAAAATTACCAGAAGAACGCTGGCCTGATGATGTTACGGATGCTTTAGCGGTAGCTATCTGCCATGTTAATCATATTTCAACCCCATATTCTTAACTTGGTCGGGGGGTAATTGCTTATTGTTTGATCCATTTTTTAAAATTTATTCCTACTCCACCGGTGGAATAATTAAAACCTGTCCTGGCTGTAAAACCGTTTGCAGCGTTAGTTTGTTTTTTTGGGCCAGCAACTCCACATAATCATATTTGCCGTAAGCCTCTTTGCTGATTGACCATAAATTGTCTCCTTGCCTCACCACATATTTTCGACCAGGAACAGCTGTTGGCACAGCCTTTAAGACATTTTTTGGCCCGGAAAGCCCTTGATCTTGGTTTAATTTGTTAGTTTCATTAATAGCAAAGAGATTATTTTCTAACGCCGCCCTATATAAAATGGCAATTTCTTCTTTTTGTTTGTTTAACTGTTTTTGAAGGTTGTTAACCTGACGACTTGAAGACCACATT
Organism: Peptococcaceae bacterium SCADC1_2_3; assembly: GCA_000681355.2. GTDB lineage: Bacteria > Bacillota > Desulfotomaculia > Desulfotomaculales > Nap2-2B > SCADC1-2-3. The sequence continues at coordinate 10,671 of JJNX02000038.1, read as the reverse complement.
TGCCAACCCCAAAAAACACAACTTAACAGAAGTAAAATGACCAATAAAGGAAGAACAAAAGAATGCTGCTGTTTTGAGGTTTCGGAAGAAGGTTTAGCCGAGGAAGTGCTCCAAATTGTTTCCCATTCCGCGGAACCTAAAATTTCCGTTACATTATCCTTGTAGTCCTTACCATTTTTATTTTCTTCGTTTTTTAAATTTTTATTTTTATTTTCTAGATCTTTTTCTTCCATAAATTCCTTCTGAATCTTAGTTTTTTTTATTTATATTCGCTATAAAATAACAAATTCCTGCTAAAAAATAATAAAATAAAAATAATATAAAAAGGGGAAGTGGAAAAGGAAGGAAGGATTAGTTATGGTAAATATCTTGCTTTATTTACTTTTGGGCCTGGGAGCTGGAACCTTAGGAGGGCTGTTAGGTATTGGTGGAGCAGTAATTATTATTCCTGTGCTCGTTTTTTTGTTCGGGTTGTCCCAACATCAGGCTCAAGGCACCACTCTGGCGTTAATGGTGCCGCCTATTGGCTTATTGGCGGCATGGACATATTATAAGCACGGATTTGTAGATTTAAAAATAGCGCTTTTTATATGTATTGGTTTCTTTTTAGGCGGTTTACTAGGGGCTAAGATTGCTACCGGGTTATCTGAACTGATATTGAAAAGAATATTTGGGGTAGTATTATTGTTAGTTGCGCTAAGGATGATATTTAGCAAATAAGGACAAAAAACCATTTTGGACACGATGGCCATCCTAGGCCAGGCGTATTTTTACCCTGGCAGGTATAAAAAAGCTTGCCGCTGAGGATAGTCCAATGATAAAATTGGCCTACGAGGAATTAGACCGGGGGACGCAATATGTTAACTTTTGGAATTATTGGCCTGCCTTTAGTGGGTAAAACTACTATTTTTAATTTAGTAACTGGTAAAGGAGCGCAAACTTCCCAATATATAACGGATAAGACCACAATTAACGTGGGCACGGCGTTGGTTCCTGACGCGCGGGTTGATTTCCTGGGTAAGGTTTATCAGCCTAAGCGATTGACTTACGCGCAAATTCAATGTCAGGATGTACCAGGGTTAAAATACGGAAGTGGGGAGGAAAAGGGCAAGAAAAACAAGTTTTTAGAAGATATTCGTCCGGTGGATGCGCTGGTTCACGTCTTACGGGCCTTTGAAAGTACGGCCGCGACCAAAGACAAGGTAAGCATTGATTTATGGCGCGACGTTGAAATTGTAAATCTAGAATTACTTTTTGCTGATTTGGAACTGTTGGAAAAGCGGCTTTCCCGCTTAAAACAAAGCAAGAAAATAACCAAAGAAGTAGCGGCCGAAATAGAGGTATTGAGTAAATGCGAGGAGGCCATAGAAAAAGAAATACCTTTAGCTAATCTAGATTTAAGCCCGGCAGAACGTCCCTTCCTTCAGCATTACCAATTCTTTACCACCAAACCCCTTATTTTAGTAGTAAATACCGGTGAAGAGCAGTTTAAACGACATAATTATCCCCAAAAGGAACTAATAAATAGTAAAGCTAAGACAAATGGGTGGGAAGTTATTGAAGTTTGCGGTCAGTTGGAGGCAGAAATTAGTTTACTTTCGCCGGCCGACCGGGCTGTTTTTTTGGCTGACCTGGGGGTTCAAAAGTCTGGAATTGAACGATTGGTTCGGGTTGCCTATACCCAGTTAGGGTTGATTTCTTTTTTTACCGTTGGTAAAGATGAGGTGAAAGCCTGGACTATAACCCAGGGGTTAACCGCCAAACAGGCGGCCGGAAAAGTACATTCTGACATAGAAAGAGGTTTCATTCGGGCGGAAGTGGTAAAGTACCAAGACCTGTACGCCTTGGGAAGCATGGAGAAAGTAAAGGAAAAGGGCTTGGCCCGCCTGGAGGGGAAAGATTATCTGGTATGCGACGGAGATATTATAAATTTTCGTTTTAACGTTTAAAGAAAAAACTGCGCGTGTAAATGCTTGCCTATAGATGCTTGAAATGGGGTAGAAAGCTATGTTAAAGGTATATAAAAGTATCGGGGACACGTTGTTTGAAACTGATGCATTGGGCGAAAAAGGGAGTTGGGTTAATTTAATAAACCCAACGAGTGAGGAAGTACAACTAGTTGCCCGGCAGGCTGGCCTGCCGCTGGATTTTTTAGAATATCCACTCGATGAAGAGGAAAGCTCCCGCATCGAAATTGAAGAAGGCTGCGTGATGATTATCATCAGGGTCCCGGTTATAAGGGGCGATGTTTATGACGCCATTCCTTTAGGAATCATAATTACAGAAAATGTCATCGTCACCGTTTGCCTGGAAAATATAGTAATTTTAAATGAGTTTTCGCCCTCCCGGACGAAAGGATTTTATACCTTTAAAAAAACACGTTTTCTCCTGCAGATTCTTTATAAGACTGCCCTTAACTATCTGCGTTATTTAAGGCAGATTGACAAAAGAAGCGAAGAAATTCAGCAAAGACTGCATCGTTCGATGAAAAACGAAGAGCTAATCAATTTGTTAAGCCTGGGAAAAAGCTTGGTATACTTTACCACTTCCCTTAGGGCCAACGAAATTGTCATGGAAAAATTATTAAAATCGCACCTGACCAAGGATTCCGAATTGACCGATGTGCACCCCCATTTAATCAAGATGTACGAAGAGGATGAAGAATTACTGGAAGATGTAATTACCGAGAATAAACAGGCCATTGAAATGAGCGAAATCTACGCTCAGGTCTTAAACAATACGATGGACGCCTTCGCTTCGGTAATCTCTAATAACCTGAATATAGTCATGAAGTTTCTTACTTCCGTTACCATCGTTTTAATGATCCCGACTATGTTGGCGAGTTTCTACGGAATGAATGTTAAATTGCCCTTCCAACAAACGCCATTTGCTTTTATGGGGATTGTCATCGCCTCAGTGGTTTTGTCCTTAATTATTGTGATGGCTTTTAGGAAGAAGCATATGTTTTAGCTCTCTCTAACGGATAATATCTATTACGGCAGGAATGCCGCCTGCGCTCCGGGCCAGGCGCACGGCACGGCGGATGGCTATGGCTGTTATTTCAGCAGCCACCGCCCCTACAATGTTTACGTCTGTTTTAACTTTACCGGTGGCCAGGGTGAAAACCACATCCCCGTCGAACATGGTGTGGACGGGCGAAATGCTGCGGGCCAGTCCGTCATGAGCCATTTGGGCGACTTTATTGGTTTCTTCTTTATTCAGGCACCCGTTAGTAATTATTACTGCCAGGGTGGTATTTTGGCCGTCCAGGGCATGGTAAGGGGCAACTTCCAGGGTCTCTCCCCGTGAGGCCATTTTTCTTAAAATGTCCAAAGTAGAAAGCATTTTCCCACTTCTGGTATCCCGTGGCCCGGCTAAAATCTTTCCTTCTTCGTCAAGTACGTCGCCTATAGCATTCACGGCCACAAGGGCACTGACCACCAGACCCCGACCCAGTTCTTCCTGCCAAAAACCCAGACCTCCTTTAAAACCGTTTTTCGTTCCTAAAAATTTAGCCACCACCGCCCCGGTACCGGCTCCCACGTTGCCTTCGGCCACCGGCCCACGGTTTGCGTTCTGGCAGGCAAGATAACCCATTTTTTTATCTGGTCTTGAGGTGGAGTCACCAATGCCCAAATCGTATAATACCGCCGCAGGGACAATAGGTATCCGGGCCACACTTGTATCGTGGCCAATCCCCTTTTCTTCCAGCCAACTCATTACCCCGGAAGCAGCTTCCAGGCCAAAGGCGCTGCCTCCCGCCAGCAGAATGGCGTGTACTTTAGGTACGTGCTTTAAAGGGCGCAGTAAATCCGTTTCACGTGTTCCTGGCGCACTGCCCCGGACGTCAACTCCGCCTACCGCTCCTTCTTCTGCCAGTACCACGGTACAACCGGTCAGCGTCTTGAAATCGGTGGCGTGCCCTATTTTGATACTGGGATCGGGCCAAAGAGACGAAGCATTTATTTCCATTTTATTTACGCCGGCCTATTTCCTGCCTGGGCGTGGCACGCAAGACAGGTGGCCGGTTTTTTGCCTCCTTTTAATTTTTTATTAAACCTTTTTAGTTTATAGCTTATAATTGCTTGTAATTGTAATATATAATTAAAATTGATGCAACGATTTGTAAATACGAATACAGATTCCTAAAAACTTGAACGGGTATTAGGAAAGAAGGGTTTAAAAATGCCGCGAAAAACATTGACCGTAGAGGTTAAAGGGCTGACCAAAGTTTATTCTGGTGGCATCCGGGCGGTTAACGGAGTGGACTTTGCCGTGGCCGAAGGGGAAATTTTTGGCATGTTGGGGCCGAACGGGGCCGGCAAGTCAACAATCATCACTATGCTTACCACGTTAAGCAGCATAACCGGCGGCACTGCCCTTGTAGCAGGCGAAGATGTTGCCGCTCATCCCGACCGGGTGCGCCGGGCAATTGGATACGTTTCCCAGGACTTAGCGGTTGACGATAACCTGACCGGTTGGGAAAATCTTTTCCTCCAGGCAAAGTTTTACGGGCTTACAAACGAACAGATCAGGCAGCGCCTTAACGAAGTCCTCACCATGGTAAATCTAAAGGACAGGGCCCATGACCTGGTGGAAACATTGCTATGACCGCCCTTTCGGGAGGTATTTTTGGTGGGACAACGGTAGTGTGGGACCGCTGGTTGGGTTTTCTCAACAAGTTGCTGGCCGCGCCCATTAACCGCGCCTCCATTCCTCTGGGCAAGATGCTGGCTGTTGCCGTACAAAACACCATTCAGGTAGCGGTAATCATTATCATCGCGATGATTTTCGGGGTAAATTTCCGCACTGGGCCGGCCGGGATGCTTTTAATCCTTTTCTTGCGGCGCTCTTTAGTATGGGTATGTCTGGAATTTCCCTGGCCCTGGGAGCAAGACTAAAGTCTATTGAAGCTCTTTTTGCCATTATAAATATGCTGTTCATGCCGCTGATCTTCAGCAGTCCGGCAATGTTTCCGGCAAGCGCAATGCCCGGCTGGCTGCTGGCCTTTTCCCATTGGAACCCGGTTACTTATGTTGTGATGCCGCTTAGGGCATTAATTTATAAAGGTTGGTTGTGGAAGGACATTTTGTTTGGCGCAAGTGTGGTAGTTGGGTTTATTCTGCTTACGGGAGCTCTGGCCGTATTCCAGTTCAAGCGGAGCATTAGTTAAAAAAGGGTTAAGACAATTATTTAGCTAGAAAAGTTTTAGCATAATAAAACCATCCAAAATCATTCCAATCTTTTAGGAAAAAAAGGAAGCAATAAGAATGTCCCCATGCTTCCCCCTGGATGTTTACCATGACCAAATCCTTATCGAAAGGGGTGAGCGGCGTTTTTGCGTCGTCGTCATCAACCCCGGCCGTTTTTCCACCGTGAAAATGATCGCTGTAGAGCTGAATGGCCTCTTTGGCTTGCTGTATCTGCTAGTCGGCAATGTTTTCCCGGGATTGTAGATCCTCAAGAAATAGCCGGAGCGCCTCTGCTGCATCAGCATTCTTCAGTCGTTTCGAGAACGTGAGATACCGGTTGGCCCAATAGGCGTAGAAGGCTACGCTTTTTTCCGGCACGAGCTTTCGTGAAATCAGATATTGCTGAAAATCGGGAAGGGTTTGTGAAGGTAACATTTTCTCTCTCATATAAGTTCCTGCCTACGATATAAGGATTCTGCATAATATGATATTTTGGACCAATTAGGGCAGTCAAGAAGATTTTGCTTTTAAAATTACTTGTTTCTTTGATTAAAATATAGTATCATTACCATAAATTGAAGGAATGAACCGATCCAGTATAATAATCGTTGGGCGCGTGACGCGAATTGAAAGAGGGTGATTCAAATGGCAACAATAAGTGAAGTGGTGAGAAAATGCAAAGCGGCTCTTGAAATCTATTATGGTTCTCAGTTCAAGGGTCTGATTCTGTATGGGTCTGTAGCACGCAACCAAGCTGATTCAATGAGTGACATTGATTTGCTCGTTTTGTTAAGCAAACCCTTCGACTATTTTTCAGAACTGCGTCAAGTTATAGATGTGCTGTATCCCATCCAATTAGAGTCAGAGCAGCTTATTTCTGCCAAACCCGTTCCTCCGGATGAATTTGAGAGCGGAAGTATTCAACTCTATCGAAACGCAAAACGGGAAGGAATACTGGTATGACGCCAGAATACGAGCAGGAGATTGCCGCCAATCTTGAACGAGCGGAACAATCTATCCAAGCGGCTAAAGACCTGGCTATCAAAGGCTACCACGATTTTGCAGCGTCGCGTGCGTATTATGCAGCCTTTTACGGAGCCACAGCGGTTTTGCTCAACGGGGGTTTAGATTTCAGTAAGCATAGCGGGGTCATTGCTTCGATTCATCAGCGATTTGTCAAGACGGGGAAATTGAGCAAGGAACAGGGCAAGGATTTGAACTGGCTTTTTGAAATACGTAATGTTGGGGATTATGGGGGCACAGCACATGTGTCTCAGCCACAAGCGGAGCAGGCGATTCAGGCTGCGGAGAGTTTCTTGCGTGCTATCAAGTCCTTGCTCAACAGATGAACAAAGGCAAAACACCGCCTAATTAGTCAATCCACCTGACCTGCATTTCGCTGGCGCTCATGCAGGCAGATGATTTCCAGAGTTAGACGTCATCTAAAAAATAGTGATAGCGGATACATTAACGATTTACCACCAGATTGGAAACGGAACCAATAAAGGTGCAAATTATGCGTGTGGAGCTTTGAAATGGAAATAACTACGGACATATATCTTGGGGACAGCAAGGAGCAGTTAAAATTGCTTCCTAACAATTCGGTTGACCTTGTCGTAACATCACCACCTTACGCAGACCAGCGAAAAAATACATACGGTGGCATTCGCCACGACAAGTACGTGGAGTGGTTTTTGCCTATTTCCGAACAGCTTTTACGTGTCCTCAAGCCGACAGGAACTTTTGTTTTAAACATCAAGGAAAAAGTGGTTGAAGGGGAGCGCAGCACCTATGTAATGGAGCTTATTTTAGAAATGCGTAAACAGGGATGGTTATGGACAGAAGAATTTATTTGGCATAAGAAAAATTGCTATCCTGGTAAATGGCCTAACCGGTTTCGTGACGCATGGGAAAGACTTCTTCAATTCAATAAAAACCGCAAATTCAATATGTATCAGGAAGAAGTAATGGTTCCAATGGGCGACTGGGCAAATTCAAGACTGAAAACCCTTTCCGACACTGACAAAATACGTGATACTTCAAAAGTAGGGAGCGGGATTGGCAAAAACATATCAAACTGGCTTGATAGAGATAAAGCCTATCCGACAAATGTTTTGCACTTAGCAACCGAATGTAACAATAAAAACCATAGCGCAGCCTTTCCGGAAGAATTGCCTGAATGGTTCATTAAACTTTTTACTAAAGAGTATGATACGGTTCTTGACCCGTTTATGGGTTCAGGAACAACTTTAATTGTCGCAAACCGAATGAAACGAAATTCAATAGGCATCGATATCGTTCCAGAGTATTGCGAAATGATAAGAAAGCAACTGAAACCCGTTGAGTTATATTTATTTGAGTCAAAGGTGGATTATGAAAAAGCTGAACATAAAAGACGTATCCCAGTACGTTGAGCAAAATATCGGGACATTTCATCAAAAGCGTATTCAGAGCCTTGACGGATTAAAGTTGGCACAGGTTCTTAAACGAAAAAATCCGTATCTGTTCAAAGCGAAATATGTGTTGATTGCTGAACAGATTGTGAAAGGATTGGTGGACGCACATATATCATCAAACGAAGAAACCATTTTTAGCGATTGGCTGGAAGGACTTGCTATTTTCATCAACGATAAGGTTTACGGTGGACGTAAATCAGGCATTAAAGGCATTGACCTTGAATTTGACAGCAACGGAATAAGAAACATCGTAACAATCAAATCGGGACCAAATTGGGGCAACAGTTCACAAATTGCGAAAATGGTAGCAGACTTCAAGATTGCTAAAAAGACGTTGAGAACCAGTAACTCACAATTGAGCATAGTTGCTGTAAACGGTTGCTGTTACGGCAGAGACAACAAACCAGACAAGGGAGACTATTTCAAATATTGCGGTCAACGCTTTTGGGAGTTTATATCAGGCGACAGCGACCTGTTTACAGAAATCATCGAACCACTTGGGTATAAAGCCAAAGAAAAGAATGATGATTTTGTAAAATCGTATTCGCAAATGATTAACAAATTCACCAAAGAATTTTCAAATATATTCTGCAAAGACAACGGTGAAATTGACTGGGACAAATTGGTTCGATTTAACTCCGCGACAGTCGAGCCAAAGAAAAAAGAATGCCCAACAAGGCGCTCCACCTGACCGCTATTCCGCTGCGCTTCATAGCGGCAGGTGAGCTTGGTCGTTAGCCCGCTTACTTGAATCAAAGGAGATTAAAATGCAGCCATTCACTTTTGTTATTGCTTCCATTCTTTTTGTTCTCGTGCTTTTCTATCTTACACTCTTTCGCCCTTGGCAACTTCGATGGGGGGCGACAGATGATGAAATCAAACGCTTTATGCCAGGGGATGATATTGTTGGCAAACTTTCCTTCAACGCTACTCGTGCAGTGACGATCAATGCGCCCGCTGAAAATATATATCCCTGGATCGTTCAAATGGGTGTTAAGCGGGCTGGTTGGTATAGCTATGACCTGTTGGATAATTTAGGCAGGAAAAGCGCAGAAAGTATCCTTGCCGAACATCAAGACATCCAGGTTGGCGATCTTATTCCCTTAAGCCCAGATGGAAAGCAAGGAATGCGGGTTAAGGATTTTAGGAAAAACGAATGGATGTTGTGGTGGGACAAAATAGGCGACAGTTCTTGGGTTTGGGAAATCTACTCTGAAGGGGAAGCCCACTCACGTCTTGTAACACGTGTGCGTGTGAAATATCGCTGGTTTTCGCCTGCTATTGCATTCAACCTGCTCATTGAGTTCTTCGACATCCTGATGATGCGCAAATGTATGCTTGGCATAAAAAGACGAGCGGAAAAATCACTTTCCAAATCGCCGGCGGGCTAACGCAAACCGTTAGCTGGTTTGGCTCATATAAATCATGAACATCATCAACGTATTAAACAATTCGGGAAATAGCAGTAGCAATATGGACGTTGATTGTATTCCTTTGGGCAATATTTATTAGTTCTGTTAGGCAGTCTATTCCTGGCTTGCTAAAAGCCTTCTTTGTCAAGACTGATTAAATTAATAAATATAGGTTGGTGACAGAATGATTGAGCATAATCTGACGTATGGACAGATATTCATCGAATAAAACACAATAAATATAGAGATGAACATCCGTGTCAGTTACCAATACATTTATTGGAACGGATAATTTTGATGAGTACAGATGAAAATGACATTGTACTGGATCCTTTTGTTGGAACTGGAACAACAGTTATTGCCGCAAAAAGATTGGGTCGAAGGTTTATCGGGATAGACATTGATGAAAAGTATATAAATACTACAAAATATAAACTCTCTAAAGAATCACCTAATTCTAAAGTTGGTAATATCTGGGTTAGTTTTTACTTAGGTGAGATGGTAACAGTTAGAGATATAGACTGGATAAAATTAACATCATATTTTTCAATTCCTGAGGATATTAAAGATATTGATTTTAAAAAAATAAAATATGATATGCAGATAAGATTATTCAAACATGAAAAGGATAAGGTTTTACCAATATCTAATGAGCAGGCGATCAACATCGGGTAACAGAGCATATCTGGTTTTCCTACGCTCCACCCAAAAGAACAAAAAAACTTGACATTGTTAGGGTTTAATTCTATAATAAATATACTTGTGAGGTTATTGTAAGCTAAGGAACGTTTTGGGTTTACGGGCATTAAAAGTTTTTTAGTCCGGCATCAGGTATTTAATTTTATATTAAGGCTACCCGGGCTGGTTTAAAAGGTCCGGTTTTTTCATTTTTAAGTTAAATTAAGAAAAGAAATTTGGGAAATAATATATAATGGGTAGCAGGGGAGCAAAATGTTAAAGCAAATAGAAAAGATACTCTTAAAGGTACAAAAACCGGCCCGCTATATAGGGGGAGAATGGAATATCATCCGGAAAAATTGGGCTGAAACAGCCGTTAAAGTTGCCTTTGCCTTTCCTGATGTTTACGAAATAGGGATGTCGCATTTAGGACTGCAAATTCTTTACCATATAGTTAATAGCCGGGCCGATGCTTTAATGGAACGGGTTTTTGCTCCCTGGCCGGATATGGAAAAAATGATGCGAGAGCGTAAAATACCTTTATACAGTCTGGAGTCATACCGGCCGGTGCGGGATTTTGACCTGTTTGCTTTTACCTTGCAAAGCGAAATGACTTACACCAACGTGTTAAATATGCTGGATTTAGCCGGTCTTCCTTTGCACAGCGCCGAACGTAAGGATGGAGAACCTTTGGTTATTGCCGGCGGGCCGTGTGCCTGCAACCCTGAGCCCCTGGCCGATTTTATTGACTTGTTTGTAATTGGGGAGGGTGAAGAGGTAATTCAGGAATTGTTAGACCTTTACAAGCTGGTGCACAAGCGCAGGAATTTCTCTGGCCGCCGGTTTGGCAAAGCAAAAACGCCAAATACATCGTTTTCTTTCCCAGACCAGACTAACCTCTAACCGGCCGTTAGCCAAACCAAAAGAAGCCAG